>DATMSK010000046.1:0-12878 GCA_035565395.1 Methylophilus sp.
GCATGAAGACAGGGCTGATCAAGTGGATTAACGTTCAACATCCCATAGCTTCCGAAAAATTTAAACAATAGAAAACGTATGGTCCACTTTACGCCTTTGCAGTCGCTGATTGGCGGCTTGCTGATTGGTTTCTCGACATTATTGATGATACGCTTGCTCGGCAAAATTGCCGGGATCAGTGGCATTGTTGGCCAGCTCTGGTCAGCCGGCATAGGCGATCGCGCATGGCGGTTCGCCTTTGTGGCGGGGTTATTGGTATCACCACTCCTGTATGCGTTGTTCTCTCCCTTACCCGAGACCAGTGTGGTAACAAGTACTCCCTGGTTAATTGTCGCTGGTTTGCTGGTGGGCTTCGGTAGCCGCTTGGGTAGTGGTTGTACGAGTGGGCATGGTGTGTGTGGACTGTCGCGCTTGTCATTACGCTCCCTGGTGGCAACCCTGACCTTTATGGCGACTGCAATACTGGTCGTGTGGCTGCTTCGTCATGTATTTTTGATCGGTTAGGGGCAAAAGATGGTTATGTTGATCGCGTTATTAGCGGGCATCATTTTTGGTTTTGGGTTGATTGTGGGCGGCATGACCAACCCGGCTAAAGTGCTGGCTTTTCTGGATATTACGGGAGATTGGGATCCCTCCTTGGCTTTTGTCATGCTGGGGGCCATTGCCGTCGGTTTTTTTGCCTTCAGGGCCGCCGCCAGAAAACCTGTCAGTCTGTTGGGGATGCCGGTGCAGTTGCCGGGAACCCGTCTGATTGATCGCAAGTTGTTATTGGGTGCCGTGCTGTTTGGCACCGGTTGGGGCATTGCCGGTTTTTGCCCAGGTCCTGCCGTTGCATCCGTGTTGACGGGTGGTGTCGCTGTCTGGCTGTTTGTTGCCAGCATGCTGGCAGGGATGGCGCTGTTTACGCTGGCAACGCGACGCGGCTGGATCTAATCAGCGCTATTTTTTCTGCCATAGCCTGCGGTAGCGCCACAGTGTGGTGCGACCAATGCCTAGTCGTTTCGCCGCCTGGGTCAGGTTGCCTTGGCACTCTGTGACGGCTTGCAATATGGCTGTTTCTGATAGCGCCTGGCGACCAGGCTTTACTGACATCGCGGCACCTGAACTTTGTGTGTCTGGGGCCATTTGTAACTCAGGCGGTAAATCACCCACTTCGATCTGTTTGCCATCTGACATTACCAACGCGTAATTCAACACATTGCGCAGTTCGCGTACATTGCCCGGCCAGTCATAGGCCATCAGTTGTTGCATGGCGGCGGCCGTGACGACCGGGAGTTGCTCACCGGTAAATTGTTGTTTCAGGAAATGACGCAGTATCAACGGAATATCTTGCTTGCGCGCCTGCAAGCTGGGTAAGAAAATCGGCACCACGCGTAAACGGAACAGCAGGTCCTGCCGAAAACGCCCGGCCTTGACCTCTTCACGTAAAGCTTTGTGGGTGGCAGCGACGATGCGTACATTCGCCAGCATGGGTTGACTGCCGCCTACCGGCAGGTATTCGCCGGTTTCCAGCACACGCAATAGTTTAGCCTGTAATTCATACGGCAGTTCGGCAATTTCATCCAGGAACAAGGTGCCGCCCTCAGCACGCCCAAACAGCCCCTGGTGATCACGAATGGCACCGGTGAACGCGCCTTTCACATGGCCGAACAGTTCACTTTCCAGCATGCCCGCATTGAGTGTGGCACAGTTGATGGCAATAAACGGGGCGCCGTGACGTGTGCTCTCGCCATGGATGGCACGCGCCACGAGTTCTTTGCCGGTGCCGGAGTCACCACGGATCAAGACGGGAATGTCTGTGGCCGCCACACGCCGGATCATGTCAAAGATTTTCTGCATTTCTGGTGCGTGACTGATCAAGCCATATTTTTCTCCCAGAGATGATTGTCCCGTTGATGTGGCTGGGTCTGCTTGTTGGGGTAGCAGGATTTCAAGTCCCCCGGCAAACTCGCCGTTTTCTGGCAGATAAGCCATGGCATATTTCAATACGGCTTGCCGTGTACCATCTACCCGGTGCAACAGCAAGGGTGCACCTTCTACCTTGCCGGATTCGGTCAGCCCGCAACCGCGCATGCATTGTTCACATCGGTTGGCCGTCAGGCAGTTTTCGCCCAGCAGTGAAGGCTGGGTGAAGCCGAGCAGTTTTTCGGCGCCAGGGCTCCAGTAGTTGATGCGCTTATGTGCATCAACGGTAAACACGGCCGCGTCTGGCATGATGAGTGAAATCATGCGCGCCAGTGATTCCCCCTGGGCGCGGGTCAAGCTCTCGGACTGACTAAAAAAATCGGGTGTGGTTTGTTCCATTTTTTAATTGAAACGTTTCAGTTGATGTTTTGTTGTTTCATTGAAACATTTTGGTGGGATGATTGCAAGCATTTATTTTTTATAAGTCATTGATTTTTATGTTTTTAGATCCAATTTGAAACATTGGCACCCGTTTTGCTGAAGCATCGTTATCTTGATAAGGAACCTGGTCATGATATTTCAACAATTTTTTGAACCTGAAAGTAGCACCTATACCTATCTGCTAGGTTGCGAAGAAAGCAGGCAAGCTGTGCTGATCGATCCCGTAGACTGCGATGTAGAGGATTATCTGGCTGCCTTGAAGCAACATGATCTGACACTGGTATATACGATGGAGACGCATGTCCATGCTGACCATGTGACGGCAGCCGATACCTTGCGCAAACGTTTGGGTAGCAAGAGTGTGGTACATCGGGATGCGGGCGCCACGTGTGGGGATGTGCTGGTGACAGATGGTGTGCATTTGAAAGTCGGCTCGCTGGAGATAGAGGTACGCTATACACCAGGGCACACCAATGGTTGCGTCAGTTACCTGGTTGGTAACCGCATCTTTACCGGCGATGCCTTGCTCATTGATGGTTGTGGCCGCACCGACTTCCAGCAAGGGGATGCCGGGCAGTTGTATGACAGCATTCATGCCAAAATTTTCAGCTTGCCTGAGGATACGCTGATCTATCCTGGCCATGATTATCAGGGCAATACCGTCTCTACCGTGGGACATGAAAAGCGTGAAAACAAGCGCCTGGGTGGCGGGACTTCCCGTGCAGAATTTATGAATATCATGGCTAACCTCAAGCTCGCGTATCCCAAGCAAATTGATGTTGCCCTGCCTGCTAATCAGGCTTGTGGGCAAACGGTGATCAAGCAGTCCGCATGAGTAACATTCTATTGCAGCGATTCGCCCGGTATCTGCCGGTGCTGCGCTGGGGGCGGCAGTACCGGCGTGAGCAGGCCATACATGATGTAATGGCGGCACTCACGGTCACCTTGATGCTGGTGCCGCAGGCGTTGGCCTATGCCATTCTGGCAGGTTTGCCACCCCAGGTTGGGCTCTATGCCAGCCTGTTACCCTTGCTTGTATATGCGTTGTTGGGGACCAGTTCAACGCTGGCGGTGGGCCCGGTAGCCGTGGCCGCCCTGATGACCGCAACGGCAGTGGCGCCCTATTCGGCACAGGATCCGGCCCTTGGTCTACAAGCGGCGCTGATCCTCGCCTGTCTGTCTGGAATTTTTCTCTCATTGGCCGGGTGCTTTAAATTAGGCTTTCTGGCGAATTTTTTATCACATCCCGTCATGAGCGGCTTTATCGGTGGTGCAAGCCTGGTGATTGCCAGCAGTCAATTGCCAACGGTGCTCGGTTTACACGCGGATGGTAGTCATCTCCTGGCGCTTTGGCGTAGCATGCTAGGTCAGTGGCAGCAGATCCATTTGCCAACAGCTATTTTTTCGGCGCTGACCCTGGGTTTGCTTCTGTTGAGCAGGCGCTACGGGCAACGGTTGCTTTTGAGCCTGGGGTGTTCCAAGTTTTGGTCGCAGACCTTGGTGCGGGCCATTCCGGCCTTGTTGGTGGTCATAGGCACTATTGCCATGCACGCAGGCTGGGCAATGTTTGCAGGTGTGATAACTGTCGGTTCCATTCCATCCGGTTTACCCACCCTGGCCTTACCCCATGGCAATCTCGCCATGTGGCAGTCTTTACTGCTGCCAGCTGCACTGATTTCCATCATCGGGACGGTGGAGTCCATTTCTGTCGCGCAAAGTCTGGCCATGAAACGGCGTGAGCGTATAGATCCAGACCAGGAGCTGATCGCCTTGGGTGGGGCGAATCTTGTTGCTAGCCTGAGTGGTGGGCAGCCAGTCACCGGTGGCGTCTCCCGTTCGGTGGTCAACATGGATGCCGGGGCACAAACACCGGCAGCAGGGTTGTTTACGGCGTTGGGGATGTTGCTGGCAACCGTGTTTTTGGCCTCGTGGCTCAGTGCCTTGCCCAGGTTTATTCTGGCCAGCACGATTATTGTTGCAGTGATGAGCCTGGTAGATTTGCGGATGTTTACCGATACCTGGCGGCGCAACCGTAGTGATTTTGCCGCTTTGCTGGCTACCTTTATGATCACTTTACTGGTGGATATTGAGCATGGGATCAGTGCAGGTGTGCTGCTATCCATGGGCATGCATCTTTACCGTAGCAGCCGCCCACACATTGCCATTGTCGGGCAGGTGCCGGGTACCGAGCACTTTAGAAATGTCGCACGTCATGCGGTGACCCTTTGTCCGGATGTGGTGACCTTACGGGTGGATGAGAGCCTGTATTTTGCCAATGCACGTTATCTTGAGCAAAAAGTACTCGAAGTGATCTCTGACAACCCTTCCCTCAAGCATGTGATTCTCATGTGCTCAGCTGTCAACGAAGTGGATGGCAGTGCGCTTGAAGTGCTTGAAGCGATTAATCATCATTTGTCCGCGCTGGGAATTGGTTTTCATTTGTCCGAGGTCAAGGGCCCCGTCATGGATATGTTGCAACATGTTCCCCTGAGGCAGCAGCTCAATGGCAAGATTTATTTAACCCAATATCAAGCCTATGCAGCGCTGGCCTGTCATTAGTTTGAAGTATTTCCGGGCAACAAGAAGGAGGCGGTGATGAGAGGGAATATCAGTCAGTTAGAGCGTTATTTAAGAGTCATTATTGGCTCAGGTTTGCTGATGTGGACGCTGTTTTTTGAAGGGTCGGCATGGGGCTGGTTTGGCATTGTGCCGTTGGCGACTGGGCTGATGGGCTGGTGTCCGTTGTATTCGCTCATTAAGCCCCTTTGTCACCGAAAATAAGGACTAAGGCCTTAGGAAAGATTTTAGAATCAGTATGGCGGCCTTGCCAAAGCCATAGGTCGTCGTTGTCAGGCTGGCGAACAGATAAATTTGGAACAGCATAGGTGGCGGTAACTCCGGATTATCCAGCGCCGGGAAAATTGACATCAACAAAAACAGGCTGGAATTGGTGAATGCCCCAATCACCATCGCCCAGCGTACATGCCAGGGTAAGCGCACGCGACTGGCAGCAATGCCAAAAATCAATGCGGTCATCAACAAGAAATCAATATGTGCTTGCAATAAGCGGGTAAATTTTCCGGCAAACACGGCTTTGACCGGGGTGATCCCAAAGTTTAATCCCACCATACACCAGGCCAGTACCAAGGCCATCAATAACCATAATGCCGCGCCACACAGCAACATACGGTGTTCACTGTCGGTTGATTTTTGTTCCATATTTTGCTCCTTGTTGAATGCTGTCTAGCATAAGTGCTGGGTGTTTTTTAGCCTGACTGGAACGGAGTTCGGGCATGTCTGGGACGGAGATGAGTTATCTTCAGGAGATCTTCCCTGATCCTTAAATACGAGTATATTGCGCCATTGAACAAGGCTAAGTGGCGCTGCCCCAAGTGCAGAACAATCTGTTGACACTAGGGTCGAATGACCATTCATTTTGTGTGGTAATCACATTAAATTTTAGTTTTATGATTTAGGGGTGCACATACATACAGTTGTGTATGTTAGTATATTTTTATTCCAGCCAACGTTAGATTGGTTTTTGAGAATAGGCACAACAAATTTTCACAAGGAACCCGCCCTATGAAACTTAATATCAATGGCAAGGAAACCGAACTTAATGTCAGTGATGACATGCCCATCTTATGGGCGATCCGCGATATTGCAGGACTGACGGGTACCAAGTTTGGTTGTGGTATGGCCCAATGTGGCGCCTGTACCGTGCACCTGGATGGTCAGGCCATCCGTTCGTGCGTAACACCAGTCAGTGCGGCGGTGGGTAAAAAAATCACCACCATTGAATCCATGCAGGAAGACAAAGTTGGTCAGGCCGTACAGGCTGCCTGGCAACATATTGATGTGGTTCAGTGCGGTTATTGCCAATCTGGCCAGATCATGTCGGCCACCTCATTACTTAAGCAGAATCCCAAACCCAGCGATGCCGATATTGATGCCGCCATGAGTGGCAATATCTGTCGTTGTGGGACCTATCAACGGATACGTGCAGCCATTCATGAAGCTGCGGCTAACCTGGCTTAAGGAGAGAACGATGAACGATATGATTAATCTCTCACGTCGCAGTTTTATTAAAAGCACGGCGCTGGTTGCAGGCGGCCTGGTCGTCGCATTCAGCATCCCGCAAGCCAAGCGGTTTATGGGTGTGGCAAATGCCGCAGAGGCGATGCCACTGCCAGCGCCAAATGCTTTTTTGCGCATAGGCGCGGATGACAGTATCACTGTTTTGCTGGCCCACAGTGAAATGGGGCAGGGCGTGTGGACCACTTTGCCGATGTTAATCGCAGATGAGCTGGATGCTGAGTGGAGCAAGGTGAAGGTTGAGCATGCTCCCGCAGCGCCTGCCTATATTCACACCGCGTATGGCATCCAGATTACGGGTGGCTCATCCACCACCTGGTCGGAATTTGACCGTTATCGCCAGGCTGGAGCCCTGACACGCGCCTTGCTATTGAACGCTGCGGCCAAACAGTGGAACGTGCCTGTGGCGGGTTTGCGTACCGAAAATGGCATGGTCATTAACGGTAAGCAGAAGTTACGCTATGGCCAACTGGTGGGAACGGCCAGCCAGCTGGAAACACCAACCAGTGTCACCCTGAAAAAACCCGAACAATGGAAGTTTATTGGTAAGGCCACCAAGCGCCTGGATAGTGCAGAAAAAATCAATGGCACGGCCAAGTTCGGCCAGGATGTGCAGTTTGATGGACTGAAAATTGGCATGGTGGCACGTGCGCCAGTCTTTGGGACCAAGCTGAAAAGTGTAGATGACAGTGCTGCGCGCCAAGTGCCGGGTGTCATCAAGGTCGTCAAGGTGCCGACTGGGGTGGCCGTGATCGCTGAGCATTATTGGGCGGCCAAGCAGGGCCGCGAAGCGCTTAAGCTGGAGTGGGACCTGGCCGGACACGATAAACCGGATTCAGCCGCTTTGTTGAAACAGTACCAGGCCCTGGCGCAACAGCCTGGCGTGCAGGCAGCCAAAGCTGGCGATGTCGCCAGCGCCAGCAAACAGGCCAAACAGACGGTGAGTGCAGAGTATGTATTGCCATACCTGGCACATGCACCGATGGAACCCTTGAATTGCGCCGTGAAAATCTCTGAACAGGGATGTGAAATCTGGACTGGGACGCAAATGCAGACCACCGATCAGGCATCTGCCGCCAAGATACTGGGGCTGAAACCTGAGCAGGTAAAAATACATACGCAATTTCTCGGTGGCGGTTTTGGCCGCCGTGCCAATCCACGGGCCGATTTTGTTTCTGAAGCGGTTGAAGTGGCCAAAGCGGCCGGAATGCCAGTTAAAACAGTGTGGAGCCGTGAAGATGACATCAAGGGTGGTTTTTACCGGCCGATGTTTGTGCACCGTGCTAGCGTCTCGCTGGACAAGCAAGGCAAACCACTGGCCTGGCAGCATAAGCTGGTTGGGCAATCCATCATTAAAGGCACTCCGTTTGAGGGTGTCATGATCAAGGACGGCATTGATGCGACCTCGGTAGAGGGCGTGGCAGACTCTCCCTATATTAAAGGCACGGCCAACCATGAGGTGCACTTGCATTCGGTACAAAGTGATGTGCCAGTATTGTGGTGGCGATCAGTGGGACACAGCCATTCAGGGTTTGTCATGGAAAGCCTGATTGACGAAATGGCCCATGCCAGCAAACAGGAACCATTGGCATACAGACGCCAGCTACTGAAAGACCATCCACGTCATCTGGCGGCGCTTAACTTGGCTGCCGACAAGGCCGGATGGAGCAAGCCGTTACCTGCGGGTGTATTCCGCGGGATTGCGGTGCATGAGTCTTTTGGTAGTTATGTGGCTGAAGTCGCTGAAGTGTCGGTGAAAGAAGGCGAAGTCAAGGTACATCGTGTGGTGGTGGCCATTGATTGCGGACTCGCCGTTAACCCAGATGGTGTCAAAGCACAAATGGAATCCTGCGTGGCTTTTGCGCTGGGTGCGGCACTGAGTAGTGAAGTCAGTTTTAAAGAAGGCCAGGTAGTGCAATCCAACTTCCATGATTATCAGGTGTTACGCATGAAAGATATGCCCAAGGTGGAAGTGTATATCGTGCCCAGTACCGAAAAAATGGGGGGCGTCGGTGAGCCTGGCGTACCGCCACTGGCGCCGGCAGTCACCAATGCGGTATTCGCGGCCACTGGCAAACGTATTCGCCGTTTGCCGATAGGCGACCAACTGGCGTAGGGCTATGCAATCGTCAGATTGGGAAGTGCTGCAACGCGCCAGCGACTGGCTGCAACAAGGGTATGGTGCGCACCTGTTCACTGTGATCCAGACCTGGGGCTCGGCACCGCGTTTGCCGGGCGCCATTCTGGTGGTGCGTGAGGATGGCCATCTGGTTGGCTCGGTGTCCGGCGGTTGTATTGAGGACGACCTCGCTGATAAAGCAAGGCACCAACAATTGCCTACTCAGCCTGCCATTCTTGAATACGGCATCCACCAGGACGAGGCGCAGCGTTTTGGCATTCCGTGTGGCGGGCAACTAAAAATTTTTGCCGAACCACTGACCCATTCCACACAACTGGCACCGATGTTGGACAGTTTGTCGCAACGGCGCTTATTGAAACGTTCAGTCAACCTGCACAGTGGCGAAGTGCGCCATCAGCACGTGCTGCCAGAAGGCTTGCCGACTCTGGAGCAAGATTGGTTTCACAGCTACTTTGGCCCGCAATGGCGCTTGCTCATTATCGGTGCCAACCAGCTGGGCTCTATATTGGCTGCCATGGCGCAAGCGCTGGATTTTCATGTCTTGATCTGCGATCCACGTGAGGAAATGCGTGCAGAATGGCATGTGGAAGGCGCGGACTGGTTGCCCGGCATGCCGGATGATGTAGTACTCGATATTTCACCTGATCCACATACTGCCATTGTCGCCGTGACACATGACCCCAAGCTTGATGATATGGCCTTGCTTGAGGCATTGAAGTCTGAGGCGTTTTATATCGGCGCGTTAGGCTCGGTTAAAAACCAGGAGAAACGCAAGCAGCGCCTGCGCAGTTTTGACCTCAGCGAGCAAGAGGTCAACCGCCTGCATGGTCCGGTAGGCTTGCGTATTGGGAGCCGTACGCCTGCCGAAATCGCAGTGTCTATTCTGGCTGAGCTGATTCAGGCGCGGTCACAACTGCAACAGCTTGGGCTGACACAAAACAGTGCCAGTCTCGCAGCGGCTTGACCTGCATAGATCGGCATCTGGTCATAACAGGTCTGCGGGCGTATCAATATCCTTTAAGATGCCAGGATCCTGGCATTCGAATCGTAAAATCTCAGCCTGATGCGTACGCAAGACGTCACGCGCACCTTGATCCCCTTCAACCAATAGTAATTCCGGAATCAGGTCGTGACCAAAGCCAACAGGATGGCCGGGCTGGCCTTGGTACATCGGTTGTACAATATTGGTCTGCGTGAGTTGCTGTGCGACGCGTTCAATCGTGGTTGCCTGAAGATAAGGCATATCTGCCAGCGCAATGACCAGCCCCAACATCTGGGGAAAGCAGGATTGCGCAGTCTCAATGCCTAATTTCAGGCTGTCTGACATCTGCTGATGCTGCGCTTCGCATACCATAATCTTGAAACCGAGTGACGCAAGATGGCTAGTGAGTGATGACTCACTGCCACGTATCACCGCAATGCTGTCCGGCAACGCCTGGATCAGGGTCTGTGCGGCACTTGACGCCACCAGTTGCCCATCCGCTAGTGGCTGTAGCAATTTATTCTGAGGGCCAAAACGTCGCGAAAATCCACCTGCCAGCAATAAGCCGACAACAGGTCGTTGTGTGGAGTCAGTAGGGCGCATATTTCTGTGCTTGCAAGGGTTTAAAGGTGGTCAACAACTCACTTCACTGGCGCGTTCATGTATGCTCTTGTCATCCTCTTGTCTGGAGCACGTATGATTTCACCTAAACGTTTATATTACAGTGTGTTACTGGGTTTATTAAGTTTTCCTATATGGGTATGGGCACAGCTTGCGGTTGGCGATTATGAGTTTGCCGTGACCATCAATGGTGACAAGCGCCCTTATCTGGTTCATGTGCCCATGCAGTCGAAAGCTGGCCAGGCCTTGCCCATGGTGCTGGTATTGCATGGCGGCCTGGGTAATATGCAGGTACAGGCCAATGAGCGCTTTTACCACCAGGTTTCGGCCGCAGAAAAATATGGCTACATTGTGGTGTTCCCCAATGGTTACAGCCGTTTCCCAGGTGGCAAGTTTGCCACCTGGAACGCGGGCAATTGTTGTGGTCCTGCCGTCAAAAAACAAAGTGATGATGTTGCCGTGATCCGCGCCATCATCCAGGAAATGCAGCAACGCGCCAATGTGGATGCCAAGCGCATTTTTGTCGATGGCATGTCCAATGGCGGCATGATGAGCTATCGCTTAGCTTGCGAACTCTCTGAGACCGTAAGCGCAATCGCTTCGGTGGCAGGTACCGACAATACACAAGATTGCCAACCTGCCAGGCCGGTCGCCGTGCTACATATTCATGCTAAAGATGACGACCATGTGCCGTTTAATGGTGGCAAAGGCCAGCAATCAATGGCGGATGTGAGTTTCAATTCGGTGGCGGCGACGGTGCAAAAATGGGTGCAGCTCAACCAGGCAAATGCACAAGCCGAACGTATTGTAGAGGTCGCAGGCGCTTATTGCGAGATTCATCGTGGCGGACTGGCACCAGTGCAACTCTGTGTCACCGAGACAGGTGGCCACTCCTGGCCCGGCGGCAGTAAGCCACGAGGTGGGACTGCCGGATCCACGGCCATTTCTGCCAATGATGTGATCTGGCAGTTTTTTAATGACTATGGCCGCCGGACGCCCTAATGCCTCTAAAAAGGAATGCTGTAACCTACGTATGCCAAGGGTTGTATTCGGGTTTCGGTAATCGGGCTGTCATGCTGCTCATTGCTAAGTCGTGTGACAAAGGCACCAAACAGCAAAGAGTGATCTTTAATTGTGGGCATCATGCCATTGACGCCGAGCTGCCACTCAACTCCTGAACCTGCCTGGTAAAAAGGCCGGTTCGCTGTGACTTCGTTGCGATGCACACCAAAGTAATAATTATTGAATTTCTGGCTGTTCCAGGTCGCCCCGACCAACCCATTCAGGCGTAATTGTGGTGACCGGATCAGGCTCTTGATATATTGCACCTGGAACTGCTGGCCGTTGCTGTTGCCGCTGGCGTCAGTCGTCCATTGCATATTAAAGGTGCCATAGTCAGTTTGCCAACGCAGCAGTGGGCCGACAAAGATTGAAAAGTCCCTGTCGTCCATGCCGCGGGTGCGATTGCCTTTGCTGGCATCCCAACCAAATTTTGCTTCCGCCGAAATACCAAACCGCAAACGCTGGTCATCACTATCTAGCAACCATGCACCGGCCTGTAGTGCGTTAACGAAAAATCGGTCTCCGTAATTAGCATTAATAATCGGCAACACAAGCGCCCGGTATTCGTCGGAACCAGATGTTCTGGGCAGTACGCCGACCCCAATACCATAAAGGTTTTGTGAGCGCGGCACGGCGGTTTCTGTCAGTCGGTCAATGCGGGATTCGGTGCGGTTGTCGGCAAAGGTGGGCAGGCTCGCAAAGAAAAGTGTCAGGTAGGCACCTGTTGCTGCAAAATGTCGGTTGAAAGTCATGTGTGTATCCATTGTTGTAATAATATAGTTTGGTAGCTTGAGCGGATGAGCTGTCATTTAGTTCCAGCTGCATGCAGCAAAACCAAAATGACTGGCGATGGTCACATCGCAGGCTTAAGGAGAGCTTATGATGCATTCTACCCAGACCCAACTTGCGAAAATACTGACATTCTCGGGAGCCCTGCCGTTTGCCGGTGCGGTTCTGGCGCAATTCCAAGGGATGGCCAACTATCATAGCGATTATCTCGCACTGACATATGGTGCAGTGATCATTTCTTTTTTGGCTGGCATTCATTGGGGATTGTTTTTAACCCATGCCCAATATACCCGGGTCAATCTACTGGTAAGCAGTAATCTGCTTGCGCTGATCGCATGGGCCTCTTTGTTTTTTCTGATTTCGGTGATTCAGTCGCTGGTACAGATTGTTTGCTTTATCGCCTTGTGGTTTATTGATCGCAGGCTGTATGCCGAGGGCGTGATTGAAGGTTGGTATTACCAGCTACGCACTCAGATCACTTCGGTGGTTGTGATTTTTCTGGGTGCGTTGATGGTTTTACAGTATTAAAGCCAGTTACGGCGTTTCTTGTTTGAGCGAGTTGATTTGCTTGGCGACCTGCTCCCCCTGTACGTCATCGATGGCCTGGATAGCGGGTTGAATAGACTCAAGGGTGGGAATATCCTTTTGCACAAATGCGACGCGAGACAGCGCCAGCATCGCATCCAGATCATGCTGATTGAGGGCATAAGCCTTTTTCAGATCCTGTTCGGCTAGACCATACTTTTGCAATCCTTCTTCCGCGAGACCCAGGAAGTACCAGGCATCTGCAGAGGCCGGTTCTTTAACCAGCCATTGTTAGGCGATACTTTTGAGCGCTGCCCA
>DATMSK010000047.1:0-15887 GCA_035565395.1 Methylophilus sp.
ATAAAAACGAGGATCAAGATGGCGAGAAGTAACGATAGAACCAAAAGATAGAACCGGAGAACAACAACACTACTTGAACGTCGTGAGGGTGTACTATGCACGCAATATTGAATATTGGCAACAAGTATTTGATAAATCGGCATAAATTGAAGGAGTCATTGCATCCCACACAACAATACATACCAACTACCAAGAACTTGGCATTTCACTCACGAGATAATCCATAAATGCCCTGACCTTATTGGTAATTGCATGCTTGTCTCTAAAGCAAGCATAAAACTCCAAGGGCAAGCTCTCGGCGACCATCATATCTGGATATGTCGACGATGGCTGGAATAGCGGGATGAGCAACCCTTTTGCAATATCCTCATTTGCAACAAATGCCGCCAGGCGCGCAATCCCTGCCCCCTCTTTAGCCAGGCGATGTAACGAGTCGATATCGTTGCAAATAATACTCGGCTTGATTTCAGGTTCATACAGCATACCATTGCGGTTAAAAGTCCAGCTAAGCAAGCGCCCATCAACAGGGATGCGGAATAACAGGCAATCATGCTCAGACAAAGCTTCTGGCGCTTGAGGAATCCCTTTCCGTTGCAAGTAAGCCGGTGCGGCACAAAACAGCACGGGTACCGTAGCAATTTTCCTGGCCACTAGACCTGGCTCCAATTGTTGTTTAAAACGGATGCTAATATCGATATCTTCCGTCACGTGATCCAGGCTGTGGTCCGATAGCACCAATTCAATTGAGACCTTTGGGAAGTTGCGTGTAAAGGTTGGAATCAGCGGCATCAGCACGTGACGGCCAAAGGCCACCGATGATCCTATTCGCAAGCGGCCCTGTGGCTGGCCATGAAACTCGGTGATGACGGATTGCGCCCTCGCCAATGCCTCTATGGTATGTTGTACTTCGGCATAATAAAGCTCACCACTCTCTGTCATCGCCAGCTTGCGTGTGGTACGTATCAGCAGCCGTGTCCCCAGCGACTTTTCCAGACGCTGGATATTTTGACTGGCCGCAGCAGCCGTGATCCCTTGCAACCGCGCCCCAGCTGCAATGCTACCGGCCTGAACTGCTTTGACAAAACTCTCTATGCTTCTTAATGTATCCATCAGCTATCGACACAGACAATATATTCGATAGTTTATCTTTATAGTGATTCAATATTCAAGAGACTACTCCAAGGTTTTGTATCGTTTTATAGTGCCTACACTGATTGGAGAGCATGATGAATCAAACAAAAAACAGTTCCCGCAAAATCCCAAAAAGGTTCACGCCTTATGTGTTTGCTTTTTTTATGGCAGGGATCATGGCTTTTTTAATGTCCATGGTCATTGTTGCGGCTAACAGCGGGTTACACGCCGGTTATGTATTGCGAGTACTCAATGCTTATGCGCTTGCAATGCCGGTCGCATTTTGCTGTGTCTTAATCGTGAGGCCTATCGTGATGCATCTCGTCACACGGCTGGTTGACGGACATTAGTGGCGCTTCAAAAATAAAAACGGATGCCTAGGCATCCGTTTTTATTTCAACACTATGCTAAAACAGGGGTGCATACAGCATAACGATTAAATAACCGATAGCTGCCCCAGCCAGCACATCGCTAGGATAGTGCAGGCCCAACACGACGCGTGACATCCCTACCAGTACGACAAAGGGGTACACAATAGGAAATAATTGCGGGTAATAATGGACCGCCACCATGCCAAAGGCCACTGCGTGCAATGTATGACCAGACGGGAAACTAAAATAATCCAGGGGGGTGCCACTTAATAGTACATCCTGGCGAACCTGGAATGGTCTCGGACGGCTTGTCCGATGTTTGAGCCATTTGTAAACCAGTGTACCAGTCAAGCCTGCAGCAAGCATATGCAGACATACGTATAAACCTTGCTGACCTTGAGTGACAGCAATCATCAACATCAACAGATACCAGAACATGCCATCGCCCATGCGAGAAATGGCACGAAACAGACTACGAATGAAGCGGTATTGCCCGGTATGGCTGACTTTCACACACAACCGGCTATCTACCGACTGCACCCATCCCAGTGTTTGTTGTAATTTCAGCATCACAAGTCCTTTCCGGGTATTCACCCGACTATGCTTTTTGGGTAAGCATAGTCTGACTGTGATGCTTGAAACTATCGTGAAGAATTGATGAAGTTAATATGACGCGCGATTACTTCCACAGCACGCGATAAATAAAACCAGGAAATGACAAGACCAGGAACACACACAAGGTAATGCTGTAATATTCCCAGCCTTGTGGCCAGACCTGGCCCATAACAAAACGTTCTACCAGGTAAGCAATTCCCAGTGTAATGAAGTAAGCAGGCAGTAAGGCTACAAAACGCTGCCACAATTGGGTTAGTGAACCTGCGATGCCCAACCATTTGTCGGATACCAAATTCAGGTTAGCCATGAATAGCATCAATAATAAAAATAATAGTTTGATTGCCATAGGACTATTGCAAACTGATTAACAGGCTGTGACCACAAACACTGAGCAGTATCTCAGGGAATAAGCCCAAGCCCAACAAAGCCAGGGCATGCACACTGAGAATAAAGCGCATATCTACGGGTGCAGTGAGCGGTGTGTGATCTTCAGGCGCATCAAAATACATTTTGCGTACGATATTGAGGTAATAGAAGGCACCAATGGTAGCCATGAGTACCGCCAGCACAACCTGCCAGGTAAACCCAGCCTGCCATGCCGCTTGCAGCACAGTAAACTTGGCATAAAAACCTATGGTTGGCGGAATGCCTGCCATACTGAACATGATGACCAGCATCAGGAAAGCAATCCATGGATGACGCTGATTCAAGCCTTTGAGGTCATTGATTTCTTCAGCTTCAAAGCCTTGGCGACTCAGTAACAGGATGATGCCAAAGCCTGCAATCGACATCAGCACATAGGCGCTAATGTAGAAAAAGCTTGAAGCAAAGCCATTGGCATTCGCACTCATCATGCCAAACATGATAAAGCCAACATGCGAGATCGTTGAGTACGCCAACATGCGCTTGAGGTTAGTTTGTACAATCGCGCTGAAGTTACCAATGATGATAGACAGCACAGCCATTAAAACAAGCATATCCTGCCAGTCCAATGCCAACGGGTGCAGGCCTTGGACCAACAAACGTACTGTCATCGCATAGGCGGCCAGCTTGGGCACTGAACCGATCAGCAAAGTCATCGGCGTCGGCGAGCCCTGATAGACATCTGGCACCCACATCTGGAACGGCACAGCACCAAACTTGAACGCAATCCCGGCCACCACAAACACCAGGCCCATGATTAACACCGGACTCTTAGGCTGCTGCACAATATTATTGGCAATATCGCTCACATCGAGGCTACCAGTCATACCATACAGCATGCTCATCCCATATAACAACATACCGGATGCCAGCGCACCCAATACAAAGTACTTCATGGCAGATTCGGATGCTTTCGGATTATCTCGGTCAAACGCGACTAATGAGTATAGGCACAGTGACAACAACTCCAGGCCAATATAAATCGTCAGCAGGTTATGGCCGGACACCATAATCATCATGCCTAGCAGGCCAAACAATACCATGGCATAAAACTCGCCACGATACAGATTACGGTCTTGCAGGTATTTGCGTGTATAGACGAGGATAAGTGATGTGCCCAGATACATCATCATCTTGATGACATCAGCCAACGTATCGTCGATAAACATGTGCGAGAAGGCAAAGCCAACTGCAGGTGTATGCGTCTTAAAAGTAAAGAAAGCCGCAGCAAACAGGGTGAACTGGCTCAGGCCGTATATCATGAAACGATTTTGTGGCAGGATGAACAAATCCAGCAACAAAATAAACATGGCCATGCCCAATACTACTAGTTCCGGCAACAGGGCGAGCAAGTCGAATTGCATATTATCCATTTTATAAATCCTGCCTTAATAGCCTGTGACGGGCAATTTTGAAATCGCCATATGTTTCAGGAATTCTGTACTTGTCGCCTGCATGACCTCTGTCAGAGGTTCCGGATACACACCAAAACCGATTACCAGCACGGCCAAAATACCCAGGATCAGGAACTCACGTTTATTGAGATCGCTGAGTTCTGCGACGTGGTGGTTAGTCACGTTGCCAAAGAACACGCGCTTGGTCATCCACAAGGTATAGGCTGCCCCAAAAATCAAGGTCGTTGCTGCGAAGAAAGCCACCCAAAAATTGAATTTCACTGCGGCTAATATCACCATAAACTCACCAACGAAACCTGAGGTGCCTGGCAAACCACTGTTCGCCATGGCAAACAGGACGGCAAAAGCCGCAAACACTGGCATCTTGTTGACGACACCGCCATAAGCCGAAATCTCACGGCTATGTACGCGGTCATACAGCACGCCGACACTGAGGAACATGGCAGAAGAAATAAAGCCATGTGAAATCATCTGCACCATGGCTCCCTCAAGCGCCAGTTGGCCGAACATAAAAAAGCCCAGTGTGACAAAGCCCATATGTGAGATGGAGGAATAAGCAATCAGCTTCTTCATGTCTTTTTGCACCAGGGCGACCAGCGCGATATAAACGACTGCAATCAAAGACAAGGCAATCATGGCTTGGCTGAAGTAATGCGCAGCATCCGGTGCAATTGGCATGGCAAATCGTAGGAAACTGTAGCCGCCGAGCTTCAAGGCAATTGCCGCCAGCACCACGGAACCACCCGTAGGCGCTTCCACGTGGGCATCTGGCAACCAGGTGTGGACTGGCCACATCGGGATTTTCACGGCAAAAGCCATAAAGAAAGCAATAAAGATATAAATCTGTGCCTGCATGCTCAGTGGCAACAGGTAGTAGTCAGCCAGTTCAAAACTACCTGTCTGGTGGTACAGGTAAATAAAGGCAACCAGCATCAGCAAAGAGCCGAGCAAGGTATACAGGAAAAACTTGATGGTTGCGTAAACGCGGTTAGGTCCACCCCAGATACCGATCACCAGGAACATTGGAATCAGCATGGCTTCCCAGAATACATAATAAAGAATGGCATCCAGCGCAGTGAACACGCCAATCATGATGCCACTCATAATCAGGAAGGCCGCCATGTATTGG
The DNA here is from genome assembly GCA_035565395.1 of Methylophilus sp. Taxonomy (GTDB): domain Bacteria; phylum Pseudomonadota; class Gammaproteobacteria; order Burkholderiales; family Methylophilaceae; genus Methylophilus. The sequence continues at coordinate 5,085 of DATMSK010000047.1, forward strand.
GCGACATGTTTGGTAATGACTTCCCAGCCAGCCAGCACCACAATCACGGTTGTAAAGCTGGTCAATAGCACTAGCGGCATGGAGAAACCATCGATGCCCAAGTGATAATGCATATTGAATGCCGGCACCCATGGTAATAACTCTTCAAACTGGAAGAAACCATCCTGTACATCAAACTGCGTGTACAAGGGCACCGTCACCAGGAAACTGACCAGGCTGCCAGCCAGTGCCAGCCAGCGTGTCAATGTGGCCTTGTGGTCACCCCCTAGCACCAGTACCAGCACACCGGAGAGCACCGGTAGCCAGACGGCCAGACTTAACCAGGAAATACTTGTGAGGTCGGCTTGCATCATTAGTTAATTTTGATAAAGAAAGTCATGAGTAGGAATACGCCAATAATCATGGCAAAGGCGTAGTGATAAATTAAACCGGATTGCAGGTGACGTATTTTGGCAGCGATCTTACCCATCGTGTTAGCCGTACCATTGACCATGGCACCATCAATCAGTGTGATATCACCAAATTTCCATAACAGGCTACCCAGGCAACGCGAACCACCAGCAAAAAACTTCTCGTTAAAGCTGTCAAAGCCGTATTTGTTTTCCAGGATATTGTAGATCACGATAAACCGTACCTTGATGGCTGCCGGGATATCCGGGCGCTTCATATAGAAGAACCATGACAGCAACACCCCTGAAGCCGCCAGGAAGAATGGCAGGCTGGTAAAGCCGTGAATCGCCATGCCCGCCGGGCTATGCATGAATTCGTGGTAATGATGCGCCAGATGCTCCATTGCCGGATGCGCTTCAGGATTGACAAAAATCACATTCTTGAAGAATTCACCGTACAACATCGGCTCTAGAGCAATGTAGCCAATCACCAGGGATGGAATCGCCAGCAAGGCCAATGGCAGAGTTACCACCCAGCCTGGCTCATGCGGGTTGTCGTTTGGACTTAGTCCATGGTGATGCTCTTCGTCGTGTGCATGGTCCTCATCATGATGTGCGTCGTCATGGTGGGCATCTGCATGTGCTGCATGCGCATGGCCATCATGTTTGGCATGGCGCCATTTTTCTTCACCATGGAATACCAGGAAATACAAGCGGAAAGAATAGAACGCAGTGACAAATACGCCAACGATCACGGCAAAGTAAGCAAAGCCGCTACCAGGAATATGTGACAGCTCAACCGCCTCGATAATGCTGTCCTTGGAATAGAACCCGGCAAAGAATGGTGTACCAATCAAGGCCAGGGAACCAATCAGGGAGGTAATCCAGGTCACAGGCATATACTTTTTAAGGTTACCCATATTACGGATATCCTGGTCATGGTGCATACCCATAATCACTGAACCGGCCCCAAGGAACAACAGCGCTTTAAAGAAAGCATGCGTCATCAGGTGGAAAATCGCCACTGAATAGGCAGAAGCCCCCAATGCCACTGTCATATAGCCCAACTGTGACAGCGTGGAATACGCGACCACACGCTTGATATCGTTCTGGATAATGCCAAGAAAGCCCATAAACAGCGCTGTAATCGCGCCAATCACCATCACGGTTGACAAAGCGGTGGTCGACAATTCATATAGTGGAGACATACGCGCCACCATAAAGATACCAGCTGTCACCATGGTCGCCGCGTGGATCAGGGCTGAAATCGGTGTTGGGCCTTCCATCGAATCCGGCAACCAGACATGCAATGGCACTTGGGCTGATTTACCCATGGCACCAACAAACAGCAACAGGCAAGTGACTGTCATTAACGACCAATTGCAGCTACCCAGTAAATTTACCTGGGTGTTCGCCAACTCTGGTGCGCGCTGGAACACAGTGGCGTAATCCAGGGTACCAAAGTAGTAAAGCACCATGCCGATGCCCAGCAAGAAACCAAAGTCCCCTACCCGGTTGACCAGGAAGGCCTTGAGGTTAGCGTAAATCGCAGTTGGACGTGTAAACCAGAAACCGATCAACAGGTATGACACCAGGCCCACGGCTTCCCAGCCAAAGAACAATTGCATGAAGTTGTTACTCATGACCAGCATCAGCATGGAGAAGGTAAACAATGAAATATAGCTGAAGAAGCGGCTGTAACCTGGGTCCTCTGCCATATAGCCTATCGTGTAGATATGCACCATGAGTGAAACGAAGGTCACCACAACCATCATCATCGCGCTCAGGTTATCAATCAGGAACCCCACTTCGAAATGCACGTCGCCAGAATTCAGCCAGGTATACACGGCTTCATTCATGGTAAATCCACTCAAAGTCTGATTAAAAATATAAGCAGACAAGGCAAAAGCTGCGCCTACACCAGCGATGGTCAGCACATGCGCAGCCCATCGCGGCAAAAAGTTACGGAAAACACCCACTAATGCGGCAGCCATTAACGGCAGCAATGGAATCAATATCAGGATTTGTTTTATTGTCATCACACTTAACCTTTTAACTGATCCAGATCATCGACATTGATGGTGCGCAAGTTACGGAACAAGACCACCAGAATCGCGAGGCCAATCGCAGACTCTGCCGCGGCCACGGTCAGGATAAAGAACACAAAGACCTGACCAGCAATATCGTTCAGGTAATGTGAAAAGGCGATAAAGTTGAGATTCACAGCCAACAGCATTAACTCGATGGCCATCAGCAAAATGATCACGTTTTTGCGGTTGAGGAAAATACCAATCACACTGATTGCAAACATCAGCGCGCCTAAAATCAGGTAATGTGACAAACCAACCATGATTATTTTTTCTCCTCTGCCGCTGCGGCTGCCGGTGCTTCTTCTATCTCGGCAGGCATGGACACAATGCGCAGGCGGTCATTGCGTTTCACTTTGACCTGTTCGGCCGGGTTCATGGATTTGTTATCTTTACGTTCACGCAAAGTCAGCACAATCGCAGCAATCATCGCCACTAACAACACGACCGCTGCTAGTTCAAATGGCAACAGGTAATCGGTGTATAACACCTTGCCCAATGCAGCGGTATTGCTGTAATTGGCAGGCAATTCAACGGCTTCGCTAGGATGCAGGTTCTTCTCCGCAAGCACCATGGTCATTTCCACCACCATCAACACGCCGATCAACCCCGCCATGGGCAGATATTCCCAGAACCCTTCGCGCAATTTGTCGAGGTTAATATCCAGCATCATCACTACAAACAGGAACAACACCATTACTGCGCCCACATACACCAGAATCAGCGCAATAGCGAGGAACTCCGCCTCCAGCAGCAGCCAGATACCTGCTGCCGTAAAAAACGCCAACACCAGAAACAACGCCGCATGCACAGGATTACGCGTGGTAATCACACGTATGCCGGAAAACAGCAGAATCGCTGCCAGCACGTAAAAAACAATATCGGTAAATAACATGATTCCTGCCCGCCCCTATCGATAGACCTTGTCCTGGGCGCGGTCAGCTGCAATCTGCGCCTCGTACTTATCACCTACTTCTAGCAGCATCTGCTTGTTATAAAGCAAATCACCACGTTGTTCACCGTGATAATCAAAAATACGGGTTTCTACAATACTGTCCACCGGACAGGACTCCTCGCAAAAACCACAAAAAATGCACTTGGTCAGGTCAATGTCATACCGCGTGGTCCGGCGTGTACCATCTTCGCGCTGGTCAGACTCAATGGTAATCGCCATCGCCGGGCACACCGCTTCACAGAGTTTGCAAGCAATACAGCGCTCTTCGCCATTCGGGTAACGGCGCAACGCGTGCAAGCCACGGAAACGGTTGGATTGTGGAGTCCGTTCTTCCGGGTATTGAATCGTGATTTTCTTGGCAAAGAAATAGCGCCCAGTCAGAGCCATGCCTTTCAGCATTTCCCATAACATCAAACTGCCTAATGTACTTTTAATCGAATTGAACATGGTAAGGTTTCCAAAATCCCTGTCTGTGCGTTAACCACTTAGTGGAACAAGTAAGCCCACTGGGTTTGCATCATCGCCCCAACCACAATAATCCAGACCAGTGTGATGGGAATAAAGACTTTCCAGCCCAGACGCATGATCTGGTCATAGCGGTAACGCGGAAAGGTCGCGCGGAACCACAGAAACAGGAACAATAAGAATGCAACCTTTGCCAGCAACCACAGGATGCTATCTGGCAGGAATGGCACTGGGGACAACCAGCCACCCAGGAACATCAATGCCGCCAGCATGGAGACCAGCATCATGTTGGCATATTCGGCTAAGAAGAACACCGCAAATGCCATACCAGAATACTCAACGTGGAAACCAGCCACGATCTCGGACTCACCTTCGGCGACGTCAAACGGCGCACGATTGGTTTCAGCCACGGCACTAATGAAATAGACCACAAAAAGTGGGAACAATGGCAGGAAATACCAGTGCCAGAAACCGCCCTCCTGCCCCATGACAATCTTGCCCAGGTTTAGCGAATTCGCGCACATAAGCACGCCAACGAGGGTAAAGCCCATGGCAATTTCATAAGAAACGATTTGTGCCGCAGAGCGCAAAGACCCGAGGAACGCGTATTTGGAGTTGGATGCCCAACCGGCAATAATCACGCCATATACCGCCACAGAGGTCATGGCCAGGATATAGAGTAAACCTGCATCAATATTGGCTAATACCAGCGTCGCATCAAATGGAACAACCGCCCAGGCAGCAAAGGCTGGTGCTATCGCTAACACCGGACCGATAAAGAACAAAGCCTTGTTAGAAGCGGTTGGCAGGATGATTTCTTTAAACAGAAGCTTCAAACCATCAGCCAAAGGTTGTAACAGTCCAAAATAACCAACACGGTTTGGACCAATACGCACCTGCATATAGCCAATGACCTTACGCTCAGCCAGCGTCAGATATGCAACCCCAATCATCAATGGCAACACAATGGCCACGATTTTAAGCAACGTCCACACTACCAGTTGTACGTCTGCCCAGTAGGAACCAAATAATTCAGCAAAGAATTGCATGTTATGCCATCTCGGTCAGTTGTTTTTCGTAAATCGCCACTTGTTCGGCCGAGGCCTTTTCAAGGGTGATATCCCCCATGAGGTCGCCCAAGCCTGCCGTGAGTGGATGCGCCGCAGCCACCCGGACACAGCCTTTGGCCACATGATTATCCAGACGCACCTTGAGTACGGCACTGCCTTTATCCTGACGTGCAACCACGATATCGCCATCCGCCAGGCCTAGTTCAGCCAATTGCTCGGCACGCATACGTGCCATGGGGCGAATGTTGTATTTGGTTTTTTGCAATGGCGCTGAGCGACGTACAATCGGGTCAAATTCGTATTGCGGCACTTCACCAATACGTTGCAAGCCTTCTTTCTTGATATTGACCTGAATTTCCACCAACTCTTTCAAGTTGTTGTTCAAGCTGCGCCACACGACGGCTGAAGGTTTTTCGCCATTGAAAATGGCATTTTTAACCTCTTCGGAGCTGTTGTACTCGAAACCGGACAAGCCCAATGTATTGGCCAGTACGCGCAGCACCTTCCAGCCTGGCCGTGCTTCGCCTAATGGCCGAGTCACGGCCTGGAAGCTTTGCACACGGCCTTCCATACTCATAAAGGTGCCTGATGTTTCAGTGAAAGGTGTGATCGGCAACAGGATATCTGCATTCTCAAGCGCTGAAGATTTGTAGGCAGTCAGTGCAATCACGCACTCGGCTTTAGCCATGGCCGCACTGGCCAAGGCAGCATGCTGGCAGTCCAGCTCCGGTTCAATATTCAATAAGAGGTAGGCCTTGCGTGGCACCTCCAGCATGGCGCGTGCATGCATACCGGTTGCAGATGGCATGACGCCCATCAGGTGCATGCCTGTACTGTTTGCCGCTGGTGGCAAAATGCCACCTTTGGCACCAGTAATGCCGCCAATCGCCTCAGCCATACTATACATTTCGGTAAAACGTGGGTCGCTCAAGGCCATATTGCCGAGGAAAATCCCAACCTTGGGTGCAATCAGGATCAACTCTTCACTGATACCAGCCAGACACTCAGCAATCTTTTGCGTGTTTGGTCTAACCTGAATTTCTTCCAGCAGCTTGTTCAATGCCGGAGGCAAGCATAAAGACAATTTTTGCAAACCGGACATGGCTTTGAGGATTTGACCGAGTACATTGACCATATCATTTGGACGCACAATCACCTTGTGCGCAATATCCATCAATGGGTCATTATCCAGCGGGCTGACAATACATAACTCAGCACCATTCGCCACCGCCTTGCGGATGCGCTGCGCCAACAACGGATGCTCATTACGCAGGTTAGAACCAATCAGCAGGATACGATCTAGCTCTTCGATTTCCTGGATATTACAGCCCATCCATGGTGTGCCCGTGCGTTTGCCATCCAGGCGGAAATCGGTCTGACGCAGACGGTAATCCACATTACCGCAGCCAAGGCCCTCAGCCAATTGTTTGATCAGGTAGCCTTCTTCCATGGTGCTGTTTGGGGAAACCAGCACGCCTAGCGCATCGCCGCCATATTCCTTGGTGATGTCTTTTAATTGGCCTGCGGCAAATTCCAGTGCGGTTTTCCAGTCAGTCTCCTGCCACTGCCCATTGTGTTTGATCATTGGCACTTTTAAACGGTCAGGACTGTTCAGGCCTTCATAAGAAAAACGGTCACGGTCAGAGAGCCAGCACTCGTTAATCGACTCTTTTTCACGCGGCAATACGCGCATGACCTTATTGTCTTTAACGTGTACCTCAATATGCGAACCCAGACCATCATGCGGGGCAATCGACGGACGACGCACCAGCTCCCAGCTGCGGGCAGAATAGCGGAAAGGCTTACTGGTCAATGCCCCCACCGGGCACAAATCGATAATGTTACCACTGAGCTCTGAATTCACAGACTGGTCAACATAAGCGGTAATTTCAGCATGTTCGCCACGGTTTACCAGACCTAATTCTTGCATGCCACCGACCTCTTTGAGGAAGCGCACACAGCGTGTACATTGAATACAACGTGTCATATCGGTGCTCACTAGCGGACCGATATTTTTATTGAACACCACACGTTTTTCTTCGGTATAGCGAGAGCCAGAGGCACCGTAAGCCACGGCGATATCCTGCAAATCACATTCGCCGCCCTGATCACAAATCGGACAATCCAAAGGATGGTTAATCAGCAAAAATTCCATGACGCTTTGCTGTGCTTCAACGGCTGACTTGCTACGGGTATAAATCTTCATGCCATCCGCTACAGGTGTCGCACAGGCTGGCAATGGTTTATTAAACTTCTCCACCTGCACCAGGCACATACGACAGTTGGCCGCTACCGACAGCTTTTTGTGATAACAAAAACGTGGAATCGCGATCCCTGCCGCATCTGCAGCATCAATAATGGTGCTGCCGTGTTCGACCTCTAGTGGTTTGCCGTCAATTTCAATGTTTAGCATGTGATTACCGTTAAGCTTGATAGCGTTTATTTACCATCGACCATGGACTTGCCATGCTGGATGTAATATTCAAATTCTGGACGGAAGTGTTTGATGAAGCTTAACACCGGCGTCGCAGCAGCATCTCCCAGCGCGCAAATGGTGCGGCCAGAAATGTTATTGCTCAAATCTGTCAGCAGGTCCAGATCTTCCATTTTGCCCTTGCCATCGACAATACGTTCAATGATCCGGTAGACCCAGCCTGTACCTTCACGACAGGGCGTGCACTGACCACAGCTTTCTTCATAAAAGAAGTAACTCAGGCGTTTAAGTGTTTTCACCATACAGGTCGTTTCGTCCATCACAATCATGGACCCCGCGCCCAGGCTGGAGCCTGCTTTGCTCAGGCCATCGTAGTCCATGGTCGCGTTTTCAATGGCGCTGGCTGGCATCACTGCCGTGGAAGGACCGCCTGGAATCACGGCCTTTAGCTGACGGCCTTTCCAGATACCACCGGCCATCTCCAGCAACTCTTTAAATGGTGTACCCATCTTGACTTCATAGTTGCCTGGTTTTTCTACATGACCAGACACCGAAAACAATTTACTGCCACCAGAGTTAGGCACCCCAAGGTCAGCAAATGCCTGACCGCCATGCTGCATAATCCAGGGGATAGACGCATAGCTTTCCGTATTATTTACATTGGTTGGCTTGCCAAACACACCATAACTCGCAGGGAAAGGCGGTTTGAAACGTGGTTGCCCTTTTTTGCCTTCAATAGACTCAATCAACGCAGTTTCTTCACCACAGATATACGCGCCATAGCCATGCACGGCGTAGAGGTCGAAACTGAATTCAGTACCAAACAGGTTTTCACCCAGATAACCTGCTTCGCGCGCTTCAGCCAAGGCAGCTTCAAAAATCTCGTAATCCTGCCAGATTTCTCCATGGATATAGTTGTAGCCTACACGTGCGCCCAAGGTATACGCGGCAATCGCCATCCCTTCGATCAACTGATGCGGGTTGTAACGGATAATGTCGCGATCTTTAAATGTGCCCGGCTCACCTTCGTCCGTATTACAGACCAGGTACTTGGTACCGTCGTAATACCGTGGCATAAAACTCCACTTGAGGCCAGTCGGAAAACCTGCGCCACCACGGCCACGCAAATTAGATACTTTGACCTGACCAATAATATCAGGCGCTTTGATCTTCTCAGTCACCAGACGCTTGAGTTGCGCATAGCCCCCTAATTTTTCATAAGTTGCTAACGAAGCGGGGTTTGCTTCCGTGAGTGTTCGTAAGGTCACCAGTGTTTGGCCAGCCAAATCGGTCTTGACCACTGGCTTACTACTTACAATCGCATTTGAAGTCTTTGCCATGTTCAGTTCCTTAGCCCTTGCTCAGCTCGTTAATCAGGGCATCCACTTTTTCAGTGGTCAGAAATTCGTGCATTTCACTATTGTTCACATGCAACAAAGGTGCGCCACCACAACAGCCCATGCACTCGCCTTCTTTCAGGCAAAACTTGCCGTCCGGGGTCACTTCGTTGAACCCCACACCCAGCTTGTGCTGGAGGTGTTCCACAATTTCATCAGAACCACGCAACATACAAGAGATATTGGTACAGATCGTAATCTTGTGCTGCCCTACTGGCTCGAGATCGTACATATTGTAGAAAGTCGCCACTTCCAGTGCAGCGATTTCGGGGATACGCAAATACTTGGCAACCTCGGAAATACTTTCCTTGGATAACCAGCCACGTTCCATTTGCACAATCCGCAAAGCGGACATCACGGCTGCCTGACGTCTGTCCGCTGGATATTTGGACAGTTCGTATTCAATTTTTTCAACTGATTCTGCACTGAGCATGCTTGACCCTTACTATCTTTCCGATCCGTGCTATCTGTTCATTCTGTGTAAGCGTTCTGCTTATCTGTCGATTTCGCCGAACACAATATCCTGTGTACCAATAATTGCGACCAGGTCAGCAATCATGTGGCCACGTGTCATTTCATCCAGCGCAGCCAGATGGGCAAACCCAGGCGCACGGATCTTCAGGCGATATGGCTTGTTTGCACCGTCTGACACCATATAAATACCAAACTCGCCTTTTGGGTGCTCGACTGCTGCATAGGCTTCGCCTGCTGGCACATGGAAACCCTCGGTAAACAACTTGAAGTGGTGGATCAAGTCTTCCATATTGGTTTTCATGTTCTCGCGGTTAGGCGGTGCAATCTTATTATCATCAGAGATGACTGCACCCGGATTCTTGCGCAACCAGTCTATGCACTGTTTGACGATACGATTAGATTGGCGCATCTCTTCCACGCGCACCAGGTAACGGTCATAACAGTCTCCGTTTACACCAATCGGGATATCAAAATCCATCTTGTCATAAACTTCATATGGCTGCTTCTTGCGCAAATCCCAGGCAATGCCTGAGCCGCGCAACATAGCACCGGTCAATCCGAGCGCCAGCGCTCGCTCCGGCGTAACCACACCAATACCCACCGTACGCTGCTTCCAGATACGGTTATCTGTCAGCAAAGTTTCATATTCATCAACATAAGTCGGAAAGCGGTTGGTAAAGTCTTCAATGAAATCCAGCATAGAACCCTGGCGGTTTTCATTGAGCTTTTTGATCTCGTCTGCACTGCGGAACTTGGTCGTTTCGTGCTGCGGCATTTTTTCCGGCAAGTCACGATACACGCCGCCCGGACGGTAGTAAGCCGCATGCATACGTGCACCAGATACGGCCTCGTAGACATCGAATAGGTCCTCGCGCTCACGGAAGGCGTACAAAAATACCGTCATCGCACCCACGTCGAGCGCATGTGCGCCCAACCACAACAAGTGGTTGAGGATACGGGTAATTTCGTCGAACATGACACGGATATATTGCGCACGCACAGGCACATCAATGCCCAGCATTTTTTCAATGGCCATGACATACGCATGCTCGTTAGCCATCATGGACACATAATCCAGACGGTCCATATAAGGCACGCTTTGCAAATAGGTGCGGTTTTCGGCCAGTTTTTCGGTGGCTCTGTGCAGCAACCCAATATGCGGATCGGCACGCTGAATGACTTCGCCATCCAGCTCCAGCACCAGTCTCAACACCCCATGCGCCGCAGGGTGCTGCGGGCCGAAGTTCATCGTATAGTTCTTAATTTCAGCCATGATGCGCCCCTTCGTCACGGATGACACGCGGGACGTTGTTTCTGAGTTCAACTGAAACAGGTTGATAAATCACGCGCTGCTGCACAGGATCATAGCGCATTTCAACGTTACCAATCATAGGGAAGTCTTTGCGGAATGGATGACCGACAAAGCCGTAATCTGTCAGCAAGCGCCGCAAATCAGGATGGTTCTCAAACATGATGCCGTAAAGGTCAAATGCTTCACGCTCGAACCAGTTAGCCACTGGCCAAATATCAAC
>DATMSK010000048.1:0-3603 GCA_035565395.1 Methylophilus sp.
TCGCATCAGGCACATGTTTGGCAATTTGTTCCATGGCTTGCAGGGCGACTGGAGAACGCAATGTCACTTCCAGTACTTTAACGCCACCTTCTAACAAAGCCTCAGCCATTGGCACGGCATCTTCTACTTTGTTAATAACAATCACCGGAATCACCGGGCCATGGTTTGCTAACTCTAATGTGCTCATGTTATGAATATTGACCTAAATAAATAAAAAAAATTTAACCGCTTGTTTAATAGTGAATTAAAAGTGCTAAGCAAGACTAAGCGCAGGCAGTACGATTAGTACGGCAAGCGAACTGTAACGACGTATTGCGACGCAATTTTAATTTACAACCAAGTGACAGCGCCTTCTTCGGCAGACAACACATTTCTACGCATGCCGCCAAACAACTCACGCCCCAAACCATGAGAGTTGTAATGGCGCTTGGCATCGCTGAGCTCTTCGGCTTCGCGTTCTGCCCAGGTATCTTCGTCTACCAGTACGTTCAATTGGCCTACAGTACCATTGAGGCGGATGATGTCGCCATTGCGGATTTTGGCAATGGCGCCACCAGCACTGGCTTCAGGGCTTAGGTGAATCGCCGCTGGAATCTTGCCAGACGCGCCACTCATGCGGCCATCAGTCACAATCGCTACACGGAAGCCCTTGTTTTGTAGCACAGCCAGTGGCGGTGTCAGTTTATGCAACTCAGGCATACCATTGGCTTTAGGACCCTGGAAACGCACCACGGCAATAAAGTCTCTTTCCAGCTCGCCACGGTCAAACGCAGCCAGCAATTCCTCTTGTGCATCAAACACAATCGCCGGTGCTTCAATGATGTGACGGTCTTCAGGCACGGCGGAAATCTTGATCACGCTACGCCCGAGGTTACCTTTGAGCAATCGTAAGCCGCCAGACTCATTAAATGGATGTGCTGCCGTGCGCACGATCGTTTCATCGCCACTTTCAGCCGGATAATCTTTCCAGACCAGCTTGTCGCCTTCTTTTTCTGGTTTTTTACCGTAGTCATGCATGCCGCCGCCACTGACCGTGTATACATCCGGGTACATGTAGCCACCCTCGATCAGCTCACGGATCACGAAACCAGGACCACCAGCGGTCTGGAATTCGTTGACATCGGCTTTGCCATTCGGATAGACGCTTGCCAGCAATGGTGTAGCCTTCGCCAGGTAATGGAAGTCTGTCCAGTCAATGATAATGCCCGCTGCACGCGCAACGGCCACCCAGTGGATCAAATGGTTGGTCGAGCCGCCGGTGGCCAGCAACGCCACCATCGCATTCACAATCACGTGCTCATCTACCAGGCGACCGATAGGCACAAATTTGTTTTTCTGGGTATTTTGTATCACCATGCGCACCGCTTCGCGGGTCAGGTCTTCGCGCATGCCATCATGTGGATGGATAAAGGCCGCACCCGGCACATGCAGGCCCATGGCTTCCAGCAACATCTGGTTACTGTTGGCCGTGCCGTAGAATGTACAGGTACCAGCACCGTGGTAAGCCGCTGACTCACTGGCTAAAAGTTCATCACGGTCACACAGACCTTGTGCGTATTTTTCACGCACCTTGGATTTCGAAGTGTTATCAATGCCTGTGCTCATTGGTCCAGCAGGCACAAACACACATGGCAAATGACCAAAATGCAAGGCGCCGATCAACAAGCCTGGAACGATTTTGTCACAGACCCCCAACAGCAAGGATGCATCAAAGACATCATGTGACAAAGCCACCGCAGTACTCATGGCAATGGTATCGCGACTGAACAGGCTCAGTTCCATACCTGGCTCGCCCTGCGTAATACCGTCACACATCGCTGGCACACCGCCAGCAACTTGTACCGTCGCCCCATGTTTACGCGCTTCATCACGGATGATGTCTGGGTAGTTCACATACGGCTGATGGGCCGACAACATTTCGTTGTAAGCGGTCACAATCCCAATATGGGTTGGTTTTTCGGCGTAAATCTTGAACTTGTCGTTCTGCGGCATCGCCGCAAATGCGTGTGCCACGTTGGCACAGCCCAGACGATCCGGGCCTTTTTCGCGGTTCAGGTAATCATCAATACGCTGCAAATACGCCTTACGGGTCGGACGGCTGCGCTCGATGATGCGTTCTGTTACTTCAATGTGAGATTGTTTCATTGACTATCGCTCAACTGTGTTTTAACTACCTGATGAACTATCCTAGATGAACTGCTTTGAACTTGCTATTTAGTCACAGTTTAGGGTCGTAATATATATGAATCCAAACAGGTTCCCTACCTGCGATTATCGCCAAACTGGTGCACGACGTCAAACTGAATTACCAAAATTGATGGTTTTTTTAGAGGATTCAATGACTTAAAACAATATACACTGTTTAGACAAAGCGGCTTGAAGCGACAAGCCTCAAGCCAGCCTTCAGGCGGATTTAGTGACTAAGATATCTTCCAGCATCAGATATTCAAGATCACAGCCAAAGAACATATTCAAGGCATCGGTCGGGCTGCAAATCATAGGTTCACCGCGGCGGTTCAGTGAAGTGTTAAGTACGACACCATTACCACGCAATTGCTCCAAATGTTCAATCAGTGCGTAATAACGTGGATTCGTCGCCTTGGTCACCACTTGCGCACGTGCTGTGCCGTCTTCATGCACCACTTCAGGGATACGCGCTTTCCAAGCCGGATTTACATCAAAGGTAAAGGTCATATACGGCGCCGGATGATCTGTTTGCAAAATATCTTCTGCCACACGGTCCAGCATACTGGGACAGAATGGCCGCCAGCGTTCACGGTATTTGATCTGCGCGTTGATGCGATCAGCCACACCGGGGAAGCTAGGATCCCCCAAGATACTGCGGCAACCCAAAGCACGCGGACCAAACTCCATACGGCCCTGAAACCACGCCAGTGGATTACCTGCCGCTAACAATTCAGCTGCTTTACGCGGGCCATCTTCAACTCTGGTAAAAATTGGTTTGGCCGGATGCACCTCACAGGCGGCGATACATTCTTCATTGGTATACGCTGGCCCCAGGTAGGCATGTTCCATTTTATGAATAGTTTCACCTGCCAAGTGAGCGGCATACGTAGCCGCGCCCAGGCTGGTGCCGTTATCGCCAGAAGCCGGCTGCACAAATAACTCTTTCACATGCGGCAGGGAGATAATACGCTGGTTCAACTTCACGTTCAGTGCCACGCCACCCGCCATCACAATCTTGCCGGTCTCGCGGATAATATCGCCCAGGTAGTAGTCGATCATCTGCAAAGCCAGGTCTTCCAGCAACTGTTGCACACTGGCGGCGTAATGAATGTAAGGGTTGTCGATTTCATCACCTTCACGCTTAGGGCCCAGCCACTCAATCAGTTTAGGTGTGAAGTAGTAACCTTTGCCATTTTCCTTGTAGCGGCGCAAACCGACCACATTGACGTATTCGGTGTTGATGATAAGTTCGCCATTTTCAAATTTGGCCAGGCGACTTAAATCATATTTATTCGGGTCACCATAAGGCGCCATGCCCATGACTTTAAACTCGCCATCCAGCATTTCAAAGCCCAAAAATTCAGTGATGGCGCCATACAAGCCACCCAAGGAATCCGGGTCATAGAATTCCTTGAT
>DATMSK010000049.1:0-6113 GCA_035565395.1 Methylophilus sp.
TTCGCTGATTAATGACGTGCTAGACCTGTCAAAAATTGAGGCGGGACGGATGGAGCTTGAAGCGGAAGTGACGGATGTACGTTTGCTGCTGCAAAACTGCCTGTCGATTATCAAAGAAAAGGCGGCCGCGCAGAGCATTAAACTGCAAACGGAGTTCTCTGATGCCTTGGGCAATATGTGGCTGGATGCCCGTAAGGTAAAACAGATTGTGTATAACCTGTTGTCCAACGCCGTTAAATTCACCCCTGAAGGCGGGCAGGTCATTTTGCGCGCTCAACTGGTGGAGCGTAAGGATATTCTTAAACAAACCAGGGGTATGCCGGGCAGCGACGCTTCCTCTATCGGGCATGCCAGCCAGTTTATTGAGATTGCAATTACGGACACCGGGATAGGCATTGAAGCGCAAGATATTCACCGACTGTTTAAACCGTTTGTGCAAGTGGAAAGCACGCTTTCAAGACGGTTTGAGGGAACCGGTCTTGGCCTGGCTTTGGTCAGAAAGCTGGCTCAGCTTCACCATGGCGCGGTTGCCGTCCAAAGTACCCCAGGCAAGGGCAGCACCTTTACGGTCTGGCTTGAGTACAACCCTGCGTTAGCCGATCCTGCGCTGGGCGCACCAGAAGCAGCTGAGCGGCAATTAATCAATGCTCATTCGCCGCATGTGCTGGTGTTGGAGGATGATGACCGTGCTGCAGACCTGATCCGGCTCCAGCTTGAGTCGGACAATTGCCGCGTCACGCGTGCAGCCACCGCTGAAATAGCGCTGGCGATATTGGGGGATGGTGTCCCGCCAGATTTAATTACGCTGGATATCCTGTTGCCTGGCATGGATGGCTGGGAGTTTCTGGCGAAGCTGAAGGCGAATGATGTACTCGCACATATTCCCGTGGTGATTATTTCGATTGTTGCAGACAGCAATCGCGGCTTGTCGCTGGGTGCTGCCCATGTATTGCAAAAGCCGGTGTCTGCCAACGACTTGCAAACCGCTTTATCCAAACTTGGCTTTGCCAAGCCAGAAAATCAGCAGGCTGGTTTAAACGTACTGGTGGTAGATGATGACCCCAAGGCGGTGGAAATTATTTCTGCTTACCTGGAGCATGCCAATCATTCGGTATTGCGGGCTTATGGTGGAACTGAAGCCATCCATATTGCAAAATTGCAAACGCCTGACCTGATTGTGCTGGATTTAATGATGCCAGAAGTGAGTGGTTTTGAAGTTGTCGAAGCGTTGAAACTGGACAAGCGGACGGCAAAAATTCCTATCATCATCGTCACCTCTAAATTCCTGACCCCTGACGAGCAACTCACCCTCAAAGGGCAAGTGCTGGCAGTCCTTGAGAAGTCTGAATTTAATCACGGTAATTTCTTGAGTGAAGTGCACCGTGCATTGGCAGGTAAACGGGGTAACCATCGGGCAAAGGGTAAAGGAAAGCGTGGCAAAAATACTCATCATTGAAGATAACCTCATGAATATGAGGCTGGCGCAGCTATTGTTGGAGACAGCCGGGCATGAGGTATTACAGGCTGTGAATGCCCTTGATGGGCTGGAAATTGCGCGTGGACAGTCACCCGAAATGATATTAATGGATATCCAGTTGCCAGGCATGGATGGCCTGACCGCGACACAGTTGCTGAAGGGGGATGCCAACACCAACCAGATCAAAATCATTGCGCTCACAGCGTTCGCCATGAAGGGGGATGAGGAGAAAATGCGGGCGGCAGGGTGCGATGGCTATATTGCCAAGCCTATCCGTTATAAAGAGTTTTTGGAAACCATTGAGTCCCTGCTTTAACCAGGCTACTCAAATCAATGCGCTGGAAAGGGGGTAAATAAAATTGACATGAAAGTCACTCGCAAGACGATTCTTATCGTTGACGATGAAGAAAACAATCGCAGCTATCTCAATGCCCTACTCACCTCGGAAGGTTATGCGACTTTGCAGGCCCACGATGGAAAAATGGCCTATGACATGATCCTGGCACATCGGCCTGACCTGATCCTGCTGGATGCCATGATGCCAGTGCTGGATGGCTTCGAGTTGGCTGAGCAGCTCAAGAACAATGAAGTCACAAAGGTGATCCCCATTATTATGCTCACCGCCTTAATGGACAGGGCATCCAAAATGCGAGCCTTGCAATGTGGCGTAGAAGAGTTCGTCACCAAGCCTGTGGATAGGGCCGAGCTTTGGATCAGGGTCCGTAATCTGCTGCGCCTCAAAGAATATAACGATTTCCTGACCGATTACAGTCATACGCTGGAGGAACAAGTTGAAGAGCGGACTGCACAATTGGTTGCCAGCTACTTTGACTCCATGTTCAGCATTATGCGGGCTGCAGAATTCCGTGATGAAGAAACAGGCGCGCATATTCACCGCATTGCGTTTTTCTGTCAGGAGATTTCTACAGATATGGGCATGCCGGCAGACTTTATTGATACGATTTACCATGCCAGTCCTTTGCATGATGTCGGCAAGATTGGGATTCCAGACCATATCCTGCTCAAGCCTGGCCCGCATACGGCAGAAGAGTGGGCGATCATGAAAACCCATTCAGCATTAGGGGACAGTATTCTCGGTCATGGTAGAGGCACGTCGCCATTTATGATGATGGGGGCCGAAATTGCCCTCAATCATCATGAGCGCTGGGATGGAAGCGGCTACCCTCATGGCTTGAAAGGTGAAGAGATCCCACTTTCGGCACGTATCATGATGATGAGCGACGTCTATGATGCATTGCGTAGCAAGCGCCCCTATAAACCCGCATTCACACATGAGCAGGCCTTGAATATCATCCTCGAAGGCGATGGGCGCACCCAACCTATCCATTTTGATCCGATGGTATTAAACGCATTCAAGAAACTGGCACATCGCTTCCGTGATATTTTTGAAGCGCATGCTGATCAGTCTGATACATGAGTCGAATGTGACTGGAAAGTGTTCGCAAAGGGGCGGTTTGAATATTCGACCAGTCGGCATCACCAGCGCCATGGGAAGGCCGCTTTCTACGCTTTCCCATCCGCTTAAACTATCCGCCGGATTTAAATATGACGCAGGAGCCTGTGCCAGAATGGGTATCTCGCTACCAACTTTTCTGACATACAGAAGTGATGGTCAGTGAGTAGCCATACTCAACACTAGAACTGCCGGTTCCAGCCCTGCAACCAATTCACTGTCGAGACCTGATCCATGGGTCTGGCAAAGTAATAGCCTTGGCCATAACGGCAACCAAGTTCGCGCAAGCCGATGGCCGCAAGCGTGTTTTCAATGCCTTCGGCAATGGTCTCCAGTTTGAGGCTTTGCGCCAGTTTCAGTGTAGAGGCAACCACTTTTCTTGATTGGGAGGAGACCTCCATGGTGGTGACAAACGATTTATCAATTTTTAAGGTGGTAAAGGGCAGGTTCGCCAACTGCGACATCGAGGTATTATTGTTTCCAAAATCATCAAGACTTAATTTGAAGCCTTCTGCCCTGAGATGTGAAAGTGTTTGTTGTGCCTGACTGGGATCCCCCATGGTGGCGATCTCGGTGAGCTCTAATACAACCCTTTCCGGTGGCAAATCACTGGCTTGACACGCGCTTAGCAGGACGTTGCTAAGACTCTGCGCTTTAAAGGTTTTGGGTGAAATGTTCAAGGAAAACGAGAGCGACTTCCCAAGTGAGCGAATAAAGTGAAAGCCTGTCTCAACGACAATTTGCGTTAATTGCTCAATCTGCCCGGTTTTCTCTGCAATCGGAATAAACAGTTCGGGCAGTTTGATTCCCAGCCCCGGATGCCGCCAGCGCAATAAGCCCTCAAATCCCATCACCTTGCCTGTGACCAGGTCTATCTGTGGTTGATAAAATACTTCGAACTCATGATTGCGGATAGCGTTATCTATGGTGTTGGCATCCACAATAAAAGACTGGTGGCTAGCATCATTGCTGGTATGAGCATGCAAATCTATGGATACCTGATCCGATAGCATGTTTCTGAGAATGTGCTGGTGAAAAGGGTGTTGCAATATACCGCGTATATTAAGATTCTGTTCGATGGCAGCGAGTTGCGCTGCCGGCAAGATGTCTGAGCCTATGCCACTGGTTAACATAATGGAGGACTGGCACGCATTTTGGGCCAGGGTTTGGAGCAGACTCATGCCTTGAACGCCGGGCATGATGATATCTATGGCTAAATGAGAGGGTTTTTCAGTTAGGGACGCTTCGATGAACTGCGCGGCATCATCAAATATGCGGACTTCAAATCCCAGGCTTTGAGCTTCACTGGCGATGATCTTGGCAGCATTGACATCATCGTCCAGAATTAAAAGAGTGCATTCACGCATTGCTCCACCTCCGTGCTTGATCTGTTGAATTTGCTGGATAGATCTCCTGTTTGGCTCATCACATTCGCCGACTGGATAAAACAAAGCGTGAGGCATTTCACCACTTTCAGGACGGTAGGCCTCAATCCAGAATGCTAGAAAGATTGATGTTAATATAAATTTTGTAAAATTTATATAGCCTTATTGGGCTCGGGCGTGAATGGCTGCTTCCCAGGTATCTTGTGTATGCAGCCAGGGCTCACAGCACTCACGCAACCCGTTGGCATGATGTTAGTGAGTCGGGATGTTTGCGCGGCTGAGGTAGGGCAATACCTGTTCTTTAGGCATGGGTTTGGCAAAATAGTATCCTTGCACCCATTGGCAGCCCATGGCTTGCAAGAACCTGACCTGGCTTTCAGTTTCTGCACCCTCGGCCACACATTCCATATGCATGCCCTGGCATAACGCCAAGATGGAGCGCACGATGGTTTGGCTGGTGGTATTGGTTTCAATATCCTTGATGAAGCTGCGATCTATCTTGAGTTTGTCCAGTGGCAAGTGCTGCACATGACTCAAGCTGGAGTAGCCGGTGCCGAAGTCATCCAGAGCGACCTTGGCACCAGCTTGCCGCAGTAGGCCAATATTTTCCCGGGCGGTTTCAAAGTCTTGTAGCAAGGCGGTTTCAGTGATTTCAAATACAAACCTGCCAGGCTGTAACTGGCTGGAATGCATGATGCTGATTAAGTCTTTAATCACCGCCTGGTTGGTGACATCATAAGCAGACAAGTTAAAGGAAAGGCGCATCGTTGCCGGCCAGGTGAGCATTTCGCTGATGGAGCGGTTAAACATCAATTTGGTGATTTCGGCAATCATACCCAGACTTTCCGCCACCGGAATAAACTGGGCTGGAGACACCATGCCAATCGACGGGCTGTTCCAGCGGGCCAGGCTCTCAAACGCGCCCACTTCACCTGCATCAATGTCAATAATCGGCTGGAATACCGGGAATAGCTCGGTCTGGATATCTGCACTACGCAAGGCCTGGTCGATGCGATTCAAGTGCATGCGTTCTTTTTCCAGTACTTCGGAATAAATTTCCAGGTTGCCGCGCTCGGTACGTTTGACGTGATACAAGGCAAAGTCCGCATGCTCATACAAGTCTTGTGCAGAGGTGAATTCGTCACACACAATGCATGCACCCATAGAGGCTTTAATGACAATCAGCAGCCCATCAATGCTGATCGGTTGCGAAATCGCCTGGTTGATTTCATAGGCGATCTGCTTGAGCGATCCATACTCATCATCTGTCACCAGGTGAAAAGCAAACTCGTCCCCACCCAGGCGGTAAAAACGCACTTCGTTCGGCCTTACCTGTGCCAGTCGTTTACCGACTTCTACCAATACCAGGTCACCAATATGATGACCGTGCACATCATTCACAGGTTTAAAGTTATCCAGATCCAGAATGCCGACCGCAAAACATTGGCTGGTTTGCCGGGCGAGAAGCAGCTCTTGTTCCACTTGTACAAAAAACTGGCGGCGATTGGGTAATTGGGTCAGCACATCCTGATTGGCCAGGCGCTGGTTATCCTTTAAAAGGGCCTGCGTTTCATACGTAGCATTCACCCATTGGTCAAATACCGTACTGCTGGCGTGCATGGCCAGCAACATGCCGACCTCAAATACCATAACCAGTAAGGCGACCACGTAGGCGTGCTCTATCTGGCCGATCATGACGCAGGCAATCGCCGAAGAGATCATCAGCAGGTTATAAATATAGGCGGCAGTACCGATTTTTCTCAGGATAAATGCAAAG
>DATMSK010000050.1:0-10730 GCA_035565395.1 Methylophilus sp.
GGCCGCGTTTTTTTCATTCGTCATTTATTATTGCAGAGATAGGCCTTGCGGATTAAACAAGGCATCTTCCACAAACAGGTAATCCTGCTTGCGGGTCTCATCCCATAACACCATCATGGTGATCCAGCGGATATCTTCCATGCTCAGTGTTTCCTGTGGCAGCACCATGGCGCGATCAATAATCAGGTCGCGTTCATAAGCCGAAATAATGTCACTTCGTTGCAGCAAGCCTAAAAAGTTCAGGCTTTCATCATTAATCTTGCTGCGCTCAATATCGCAAAAGATACGGATGGCCGCAGGATCCTGCTGATATTGTGGTTGCTGAACCGAGCGGCGCAGATCTTTCACCCAATCCACGGCATGCAAAATATCCTGGTGGTTAAATCCAGCCTGGGACAATTCGTACGCCATAATGGTCTCGTCTGTTTCTTTCAGTTCAGACGCATCATGTTTGTCCCAGTAATTTTGATAAATAAATATCAATACTTCCAACATGTAAATAGTCTCCTCAAGCACGCTTTCATCTACCAGCGCTTGTGGGTGAGTCTAAGTCAATCTTTAAGCCAGTCGTTGAAATTGACCGTTGGCAAGATGGCTGACTGCACCTTCTAATTCAAGTAGTGTTAGCATGGTGGAAACTTGTTCGGGCGTCAAGCCTGCACGGGCCGCAATCTGTTCTGCAAAGATAGGGTCAAACCCCATGCAGGCCAAGACTGGACTTGCTTCGGCAGGCAGATTAGTCCAATCGGGTAATGGCCCATTCGGGCTAATCGAAAATGCCGGATTCGGCAGTCGCACGTGACGTAACTCACTCACGATGTCTTCAGTGGATTCAACCAGTTTTGCCCCTTGCTTGATCAATGCGTGGCAACCTTTGGCCACCGGAGAGTGAATGGAGCCCGGAATGGCAAAGACTTCACGGCCTTGTTCGATAGCCAGCCTGGCGGTAATTAATGAGCCGCTGTCAATGTTGGCTTCTACGACCAGGCAGCCTTCTGACAAACCGCTGATAATGCGGTTCCGCCGTGGAAAGTTGTGTGTGAGTGAAGGGGTGCCCAGCGGATATTCGGAAAGGAGTAGTCCGTATTGGGCCACCTGGTGTGCCAGGGATTTGTGCCTGGCCGGGTAAACGATATCCAGCCCGGTCCCTACCACGGCAATCGTGGCACCATCCGCTTTCAAGGCGCCACGATGTGCGGCGCCATCTATACCTAGTGCCAGTCCGCTGACCACGGCAAACCCAGCCCGGCACAGGCTTTCGGCGAAGTTCTCAGCTGTAGACTCCCCCTGCGGCGTGGCATGCCGGCTACCTACGATGGCCAAACCAGGGCGCTTGAGTACCTGTAAGTTTCCCTTTGCATACAATACGGGTGGTGGCTGGTCTGTTTCCAGTAAGCGCTGCGGATAATAAGGGTCGCCCAATGTAATCAGGTGGTTATCTGCTTGGCCCAGCCACTCCAGGGTCAGGGCAATATGCGAATCATCCAGTGCGCGCTGGATGCCGTCGGCGACATCATGACTCACGACCTCACGCAGGGCAGAATAGGGTGCTGCCAGAATAGCCTCTGGCGTTTTAAAGTTTAATAATAATTGGCAATAAGTGACGCTGCCCAGCCCGTTGACCAGGCTGAGCGCAATCCAGGGAGTGCACTGTTCGATGGCGGTTGTCACATTCTTGACGGTGCTATGTCAGGGGGTGCGGACGACGTCTTCGGTATGGATGGGCTGTGAGGCTTGCATCACCAAGGCATAGGAGAGTTTAGGGAAGGTCTTGAATACCATGACCAGGCCAACCGGTTCGTCAGGCAGTTGTATGCTGACTGGTTTTTTAGGATCAGACTCCGGGTCAATCATATTGGCTCCCTTGCGTAGCACTGACAAGACATGACCACGCTCCAGGCCCTGTTCTTCGCCGCGGTTAAGTACGACAACGCGGCCATAGCCAGTTTCGTTAATACCTTCGCTGACCCGTGCGATCTGGCCCTGGATTTGCATCTCTGGCGCATGTGGCATATACGCTGGAATGAGCTCGTCTTCAACGGCAATCAGTTTGTCTTTAACGGCAATTTCTTCTTTGGCCTGAGTGACCGTTAACGTGGCGGGCTGGCCTGGACGCAATAATCTGGCTTCGCCAAGATAATGTGCCTCGTTACCAAGCAATTCGCCAGTTTCAGGGTCTTTGACGGGCTCGCCTTCACGGTAGATAGCCCACACGTTTCTAGCGGACTCTGGTAAGCCTTGTACATAAATATGGGTTCCCGGGCTTAAAATCTCGCGCTCTTCCTGCGCCGCAATAATTCTTGGCGCTGCCTTGAGCTCTTCCGGTGAGATCAGCATGGGTTTGGTTAAAAATGGCAGGATGGTACTGGGTTGGATGGCTGGGATTGCATCACCTTTGATGGGTGTCACAATTACGCCTGGCTCCAGCGTGACTGATTCGCGCACAAGCTTCAGAACCGGTTTGCCCGTGCTGGTATCAAGCACAATGACATCGCCTGGGTAAATCCAGTGCGGGTTTTTAATCCGTTGACGGTTAAGTTGCCAGATTTGTGGCCATTGCCAGGGGTTCTTGAGGAATTTTGCAGAAATGTCCCATAGCGTATCGCCTTTCACGACGACATGACGGTCAGGATGTTGCGGGCGCAAGGGAATTTCTTCAGCCTGCACCAACAAGCTGCTACAAGCCAGCGCAAGCGAGGTTATAATTTGAACAATTTTGGTCATGTGGCGTCTCTGTAGTATGCAGCTGAAAAAGATGGCAGCACTCATGGTGCGCAGCATCTGCGCAATGTCGACCAATCTAGCATGGGTTTAAAGTTCTGATCAAGGTGAAAAAGCGGGCGTTTTGCCCTGTTTTCCCACAAACTATTTGAATGGAAAGATTTGTAGAGCATGGCACTACTTCCAATTTTGCAATATCCAGATCCGCGCTTGCACACGGTGGCCAAGCCCGTACAGGTGTTTGATGAGCCATTGCAGCAACTGGTGAGCGATATGGCGGAGACCATGTATGACGCCCCCGGCATCGGTCTGGCAGCGACACAGGTAGATCATCATATCCAGTTGATTGTGATTGATTTGAGCAAAGAAAAAGATGATTTGCTTGTGCTGATTAACCCCAAGATCATTGCCCAGTCTGGTAGCCAGGACTATGAAGAAGGATGCTTATCCGTGCCCGGTGTCTATGAGAGTGTGACCCGCGCGGAGTTTATTACTGTTGAAGCACAGGATGTTCACGGTAAAACCTTCAAGCTGGATGCCGATGGTTTGCTGAGTGTCTGTATCCAGCATGAAATGGATCACCTCAAAGGTAAAGTATTTGTCGAATATCTGTCGCCACTCAAGCGTAACCGTATCCGCACCAAAATGGTCAAACATGCGCGCGAAATCGAGCGCAATAGTTATTAATTAAGCACGGGGAATAGCATGCGAATTATTTACGCCGGAACCCCGGAGTTTGCCGTGCCTGCTTTGCAGGGATTGATGGA
Source organism: Methylophilus sp. (assembly GCA_035565395.1). GTDB lineage: Bacteria > Pseudomonadota > Gammaproteobacteria > Burkholderiales > Methylophilaceae > Methylophilus. Next base: position 3,489 of record DATMSK010000050.1, read on the forward strand.
TGCAGGCCATGACATTGTCATGGTGCTCACCCAGCCGGACCGTCCTGCCGGGCGCGGTATGCAACTGAAAGCCAGTCCAGTGAAACAGTTGGCCTTAGAACATGGCTTGCGCGTATTTCAACCGGAAAGCCTGAAACCGGCTGAAGTGCAGGATGAGATTGCTGCCGTGGCGGCGGATGCCATGATTGTAGCGGCGTATGGTCTCATTATCCCGACCGCGGTACTCAATATTCCCAAACATGGCTGTTACAACATTCACGGGTCCTTGTTGCCACGCTGGCGTGGGGCTGCGCCTATCCATCGAGCGATCTTGGCTGGTGATGCCGAGACTGGCGTCACCATTATGGAGGTGGTGCCCAAGCTGGATGCCGGGAATATGATCAGCAAATGGGCGGTGCCCATCACTGAGGCTGATACCACGCAAAGCCTGCATGATGCGATCAGCCGCGAAGGCGCGCGCTTGATGGTAGAGGCCATGCAGACCTTGCAGGCGACTGGCCAGTTGCCCTCTGAAGTGCAGGATGAGTCGCTGGTGACCTATGCGCACAAACTCGAGAAATCAGAATCTGCCATAGATTGGACGCAACCTGTGCAGCAGCTCTCACGCCAGGTGCGCGCGTTTAATCCTTTCCCAGTCGCCACAGCCAAATTTAAAGAGCAGGTATGCAAGGTATGGTTTGCCCAGATGGCTGTTGGTCAAGGCAAGCCTGGCGTGGTAATTGAAACGCATCCTTTGCGCGTGGCTTGTGGCAAGGGCGCATTGGAAATTCATGAGTTGCAAATGCCTGGTGGCAAGCGACAAACTGCACAGCAATTTGTGCAGGGGCAGCATGTTCAGGTGGGTGACCAGTTTTTTTAAACGCCTTCTGCTAGCTATACTGAACCAGATACGGCGCTATTTTGGCTTACCTCAGTCATTCTTTAAGTGTCTCTGGATGGGTTGTCCATTGAAAAATCCCTGTCATCCCCGCATATTAAGGTGGAAGTATTAAATGTATTCAAGGAGTATGTATGTTAGGTAACTGGACCAAAACCTTTGTATTGATGGCGGCCATTACGGCATTGTTTGTTGCTGTCGGCGGGGCGCTGGGTGGCCAGGGTGGTATGTTGCTGGCGTTATTGCTGGCCGGTGGCATGAACTTTTATGCCTACTGGTTTAGCGATCAGGCGGTGCTGAAAATGTATGGTGCGGTTGAAATTAATGCCGAGAACAATTTCGGCAATGGCCAGTTCCGTAATTATTACAATATGGTCAATGAGCTGGCGGATCGTGCTGAGCTACCCATGCCTCGCGTATTTGTGATTAATGAAAGCCAGCCTAATGCCTTTGCAACAGGCCGTAATCCTGAAAATGCGGCTGTCGCAGCGACGACCGGGATCATGCAAATTTTGAGTGAGCGCGAGTTGCGCGGCGTCATGGCGCATGAGTTGGCCCACGTGAAAAACCGCGATACGCTGATTTCGACCATCTCAGCGACTGTGGCAGGGGCGATTTCATCCATTGCCCAGTTCGGCCTGTTTTTTGGGGGTGGCCACCGTGAGGGCGAGGATAGACCCAATCCATTGATTGGTATCCTGATCATGGTGCTGGCACCTTTGGCTGCTTCGCTGATCCAGATGGCGATTTCCCGCTCGCGGGAATATGAGGCGGACCGTATGGGGGCAGATATCAGCCGTGATCCTAAAGCGTTGGCGGCAGCGTTGGAGAAGATCCATAACTATGCGCATCAGATTCCGAACATGACGGCTGAGCAGCATCCTGAAACCGGGCAGATGATGATTATCAATCCATTGTCTGGCGCTGACCTGGCAGGGTTGTTCAGTACTCATCCCCAAACGGAAGAGCGCATCCGCCGCTTGCTTGCATTGGCAAATCAGTATTAGGTTGCGCTTGTTACGGTAAAGGCTTTCTACGGAAAGCCTTTTTTATGGCGCGCGTTTTTCAATGTGTAATCGCGGCGCATCAAGTAGAATAGCTTTTTTTGCCCAGAGTTTACCCTTGCAAGTTGCCCAGTTGATTGCCGCATATGCGGTGGCCGAAGTGTTGGCCGGACATAACCTGACTATTTCCATGCCCAAGGCATTGCGCAAGGTCAAGTCGGCAACGCCGCAGCAACAGGCGGCGGCGCAGGATTATAGCTATCTCACGCTACGCTTTTATGCAGAGGCTGCGGCGTATCTTAAAGCCCTCACCCCAAAACCGGTGACGGATGATCGTGTGAAGGCCTTGTTGCTAGTGGCACTGTCGCAGTTGCTGCATAGTAGGGATGATGATTTTACCGTGGTCAATCAGGCAGTAGAGGCAGCGGGGAAAACCGGACAACGCTGGGCAAAAGGGTTGGTTAATGCTGTGTTGCGTAACTTTTTGCGCCAGCGTTCAGCCTTGCAATCTAACCTGGCTCAGCGCGAAGAAGTCATATTTAACTATCCGCAATGGTGGATAGACACCCTCAAGCAACAATATCCCCAGCATTGGCAAACCATTCTTGAAGTCGGTAATAGTCATCCACCAATGACCTTGCGTGTGAACCTGCGCAAGACAGAGGTGGATGCTTACCTGCAATTACTGCAGGACAGTGGCATACAGGCAAGCCATACAGGTGGTACGGCCATTCAATTGCAACAACCCTTACCCGTAAATAAATTACCAAAGTTTGATGCTGGTTGGGTCAGCGTCCAGGATGCCGGTGCGCAATGGGCGGCACCGTTGCTTGATTTGCAGCCTGGCATGCATGTGCTTGATGCGTGCAGTGCGCCTGGCGGCAAGACCTGCCATATCCTGGAAACCTGTGAGGTAGAGTTGCTGTCGCTGGATGTTGAGACGGAACGCTTGCAGCGTGTTAAGGATAACCTGCAGCGATTGAGTCTAAAAGCCAACGTTGTGGTCGGGAGCGCGGCACAGTCTGACTGGTTTAATGGGCAATTGTTTGACCGTATCCTGGCTGATGTGCCTTGCAGTGCTTCAGGGATTGTGCGCCGCCATGTGGATATGAAATGGTTGCGACGCCCACAGGATCTGTCCACTTTTGCTAAAACACAGCAGGAAATTTTATCGAATTTGTGGCAAATGCTGGCAAAAGACGGTAAATTGCTGTACGTGACTTGCTCAATATTCCAACAAGAAAACGAAATGCAAATTCAGCAATTTTTAAGCACGCACGCAGATGCGACAAGATTGCCAGTCGCTTTTGATGTGTCCACATTGCCGTGCCAGCAGCAGCTTGGCGGTCAATTATTGCCGACCACCGAGCATGACGGATTGTTTTATGCGTTACTGCAAAAACATTAATCACTGGTTCTGGCTATCTGCCTTGCTGGGTCTGGCGGCGTGGGTTGCCGTCGCTGCGGGCAATCACGCCCACATTCGCAGTGCTGAGCTGGTGCTACGCGATGACGTCTGGACGCTGGATGCTGATATTGATATCCAACTGGGCCGTTCACTCGAAGAAGCCCTCAATAAAGGGGTGGCGCTGACTTTCCTTTATGAATTCCAGATTGTGAAACCGCTCAAGTATTGGTTTGACGACGAAGTGGTGACAGAGCGCCGTACGGTGACGCTGAACTATCATGCCTTGACCAAGCAGTACTTGCTTAATTACCCGCAGCAGCAAAAAGTGTTCGATAGCCTGGGCGATGCCAGGCGCGAGCTTGGCCTGATCCATGACTGGCGACTCGTGCCACATGCCACGCTAGAGAAAAACCAATCTTACCAGGCGGCCCTCAAAATGCACCTGGATACCAGCAAGCTGCCCAAAGCGCTGCAATTGGATGCTCTGGGAGAAAGTGAGTGGGAGTTAGTAACGCCCACATTTACCTGGTGGGTAAAGGAAGCATTGCGTTAGCAGTATGCGTTATGTCTTGATTTTGTCCATTGTGCTGGCAGCAGTCTTGCTTTATCTGCTGTCGCTGGCCAGTGCCAATACTGCGATCAGTGGTGATTATTACCTGGTGTTGCTGTATATCAATGCCGGTCTTGCCCTGCTCTTATTGGGTGTGATCGCTTACCAGCTCCGTCATCTGTATCGCACAACCAAAGCCAGGCAGGTCGGCAGTAAGCTTAACTTCAGACTGTTGGTCACCTTTGCGCTGATGGCGCTCATCCCGGGCATGATTGTATACCTGGTGTCTGTGAATTTCCTGTCGCGATCCATTGAGTCCTGGTTTAACGTCAAGGTGGAGTCTGCCCTTGATGGTGGCCTGAACCTTGGACAACGTGCGCTTGATATTATGCTGGCCGATGTCAAGGAAAAGGCACAAAGCATGGCGGTTTCGCTCTCTTTACAGCCTGCTCGTTCCCATTACAGCCAGATTAATGATTTACGCGAAAAGGCTGGTATCCAGGACGCTGCCTTGCTCAGTCCGCAAGGGGCGATTTTGGCGGTGAGCAGTTCTGACCCTAGCAGTTTCTTGCCGGAATTGCCTTCGGTACCGCAATTGCGCCAGGCCAGGAGTGGCATCTATGGCAAAATCGAACCGATTCAGGGCAAGGGCCTTTATATGCGGGTGCTGACGCCGGTAGAGCCCTTGGGCATTACTGGCGAACTACGCATTTTGCAATTGATGCAGCCGGTGCCCAAGGCGCTATCGGATACTGCTGAGGCTGTGCAGGACGTTTACCGCGAATATCAAACCTTGTCTTACAGCCGTCAGTCCTTGAAAGATATTTTCATGCTGACGCTGACCATGATTTTACTGTTGTCTATGTTGGGGGCGTTAACGATTGCGTTTGCCCTGAGCCGCCGCATGGCGCAGCCACTTACCGTGCTGGCGGAAGGGACGCGGCTGATTGCGACAGGCGACTATTCGCAACAACTCCCTTCGTTTGGCAAGGACGAGCTGAGTGTGCTTGTGAAGTCGTTTAACAGTATGACGCGCCAGTTGCAGGAGGCGAAAAACGCCTCCGAGCAAAGTCGCCAGCATGTGGAGTCTGCGCGCGCCTATCTGGAAGCGATTCTGTCACACCTGAGTTCCGGGGTCATGACCATCAATGAGCGTGCCGAGCTACGGGTATATAACCTGGCTGCGACGAATATCCTGGGCATTTCACTGGTTGGTTTCAAGAACAAGATTTTTACTGAGATTGCGGCCGAAAACCCTTATTTAAGCCCGTTCACCAGTGTGGTGATGCAGCATTATGAAGAAACCTTGCAGTTTGAACGTCATGAGCGGCATCTAACCAGCCAGATTGAAATAGAAGGCATGCACGGCACACAAATCCTGATGCTACGTGTGACCCGGTTGCCGGAAGGCGCCGGGCATGGACTGGTGGTGGTGTTTGATGACGTGACTGCAATGGCACAGGCCCAGCGGGATGCTGCCTGGGCCGAGGTGGCGAGACGTCTGGCGCATGAGATCAAGAATCCGTTGACGCCTATCCAGTTGTCGGCAGAACGACTGCAGTTTAAATTGCAGGACAAGCTCGATAGCAAAGATGCCGAGATGTTGTTCAAGGCCACAGATACGATTGTTAACCAGGTACAGGCCATGAAAAACATGGTCAATGAATTTAGCGAGTACGCGAGGACCCCAGCCGTCAAGTTGGTGAAACTGGATTTGAATGCTTTAATCAGGGATGTCAGCAGCTTGTACAATGCCTCAACTGCCAAGCTGGTCTTGGCCTTGCATGAACAATTGCCAGAGATTGATGCTGATGCGACCATGATGCGCCAAATCTTGCATAACCTGCTGCAAAATGCACAGGACGCGCTAGTAAATGTCACTGAACCGCAAATTGTTATCTTGACCGATTATGATGGCGAGCGTATAAAACTGTCAGTGACCGATAACGGCAGTGGTTTCCCAACTGATGTGATGGCGAGGGTGTTTGAACCTTATGTCACCACCAAGTCTCACGGGACAGGGTTGGGCTTGGCCATTGTAAAAAAAATGATAGAAGAGCAGCGTGGACAGATTCGCATAGACAATCTGCCACAGGGGGGCGCCAGCGTCACCATCAGCTTGCCGGTAGATAAACAACAACAGCGTCGGCGCGTTGAGCGCATCGTGTAAGGAAGTACCATGGCTTCACGTAATATTTTGGTGGTCGATGACGAGATAGGCATCCGTGAGTTGTTGAGCGACATCTTGCGCGATGAAGGGCATATCGTACGACTGGCGGAGAATGCGCAAATTGCGCGTGACGAACGCCTCAAGCTGCGTCCGGATCTGGTGTTGCTGGATATCTGGATGCCGGATTGCGACGGTATCAGCTTGCTTAAAGAGTGGGCGAATGCCGGTCTGCTGACTATGCCGGTGATCATGATGTCAGGCCATGGCACGATAGATACAGCGGTGGAAGCCACGCGCTTGGGAGCTTTCGACTTCCTTGAGAAACCGATTGCATTGCAAAAACTGCTCAAAACGGTGGGTGCTGCCATCAAGCATACCGAGCATCTAGCCCATACCGAAATCAACCTGTCCAGCTTTGGTAAAAGTGCAGTGATCCAGGAACTCAAACAGCGCCTGGAACAACTTGCCCGGCATAAAAATACATTATTCCTGATCGGTAAAAAGGGCGGTAGTGTGCCTCTATGTGCCAAATTCCTGCGACCACACAATACCCCTTGGGTTGCGCTCACCGAGTATGAAAAACTGGTGACTGCGCCCATGGAAATCCTGGAGCAGGCGCGTGAAGGCGTGGTCTTTGTGGATGAAGTGACCAAGCTGGGTAAGACTGAGCAAAAAGGCCTAAGCCTGCTGATTAACAAGTCAGAAAAGTATGGTGTTCGGGTGATTTGCGCCAGTGAACACGGCTTGCCGCAGTTGATTGAAAAGGCGATGCTGGAGCAGTCTCTGTTACAGACCTTGGCCGGCGCGGCGGTGAAAGTCCCATGTCTGGATGAGCACAAGGAGGATATTCCTGATTTGGCGACAGCCATGGCGACCTTGATGGTGGAAGCCAGCAAGATAGACTATAAAGCCTTTGATGTGGCTGCCTTGAATGCCTTACGTAATGCGGATTGGCCTGGGGATCTGGATGAGCTGGAATCTGTGGTGCAGAACCTCCTGATGACCAGCCTTGGCGAAACGATCACACAGGCGGATGTGCAGCGTGTGCTGGCTAATTTCCAGGGCCAGGCGACGGAGTCTGCCGAGCAACATATGCCGCTCAACCTGGATCAACCCCTGCGTGAGGCGCGTGACGAATTTGAACGTTTTTACTTTCAATACCACATGCGCCTGGTCAAGAATAATATGAGCCGCCTGTCAGAGATTTCCGGTCTGGAGCGCACGCATTTGTAC
>DATMSK010000051.1:0-6200 GCA_035565395.1 Methylophilus sp.
GTTGAAAGTGTCGCTGATGCAAAAGCGAGAGTGCGCACGGTACCCAAAGTCTCTGCCAACTGCGAAGCGACAGAGGCGGACATCCCGTCCTCTGGTGCGCCTTACGCCTCATTACAGGATATTGAAGAGTGCGCTGGACTGGCCCTGGGCAGTCCTACCCGTTTTGGCAACATGGCTGCGCCTATGAAATACTTTCTAGATGGTACGGCGGGACTCTGGCTCAAAGGCTCGCTGATTGGAAAACCGGCAGCAGTCTTTACCTCTAGTGGATCGCTGCATGGTGGTAACGAAATGACTCTGATGACGATGATGGTTCCATTGATGCATCACGGCATGCTGATGCTGGGGCTACCATACTCTGAGCCACAACTGGGAACCACCAAAACAGGTGGCACGCCTTACGGTGCCAGTCATATCGGTGGCGCCATGGATGACCAGCCGATTTCTGAGGATGAGAAAAAATTGTGCATCGCCCTGGGGAAACGCCTGGCTGAAACTGCACTCAAACTGCAATAACCGTTTTTCAGGAAAATTAAGTCATGTCTGCTGCCCTCGCCCACGAAGCCCGCCAATTCTTGTTTTCGACCCGGAATGCAATTCTATCGACGCACTCGATGAAATATCCTGGCTTTCCATTCGGCTCTGTAGCGCCATTTGTCTGCAACCAGCAAGCAGAGCCGATTATTCTGATCAGTGCCATTGCCGAGCACACAAAAAACATTCTTGAGAATCCAAAAGTGTCATTACTGGTATTTTCGGGAGCAGATGATCTGCAAGCAAATGCCCGATTAACACTCATGGGAGAAGCCATCCATTGTGACAAGCAAGATGAAGACCTGCGTGCCCGCTACTTGCGTTATTTGCCACAGGCTGCTGGATATTTTGATATGCATGACTTCCACTTCTACCGCATCCAGATTGAACAGGTACGCTATATAGCCGGCTTTGGACGCATGGGCTGGTTTGAAGGCACTTCCCTCAACGAAGGTCTAGCTGAAAGCATGCTAGCCGCGCAAGAAGGCGGGATCGTTGCCCACATGAATGATGATCATAAAGATAGTTTGCTGCAATATTGCCGGCATGTACATGGTGTCACCGCCGACCATGCTGAAATGGTCGGCCTGGACGCAGATGGCTTTGATGTGAAATTCCACCAAGGTGAGGAAACCGAAGGCTTGCTACGCTTTAAATTTGAGCAGCCGGTATTGAATGCCATGGATGCGCGCAAAGCACTGGTCGCCTTATCGCAGGCGTGCAAGTCATGATCCCGCGTATTTTATTCGGCAGTCACATGGCGGCGAGCATCAGCCTGCTCGGACTGATTATGCTATGCCTGGGCTGGGAAATTCTCTGGGCGCCACTCAGGGTCGGTGGCAGCCTGCTGTTCCTCAAAACGCTGCCGCTATTGCTACCCGTCTTTGGCATTTTGCGTGGCAAACGTTACACCTATCAATGGTCAGGCATGCTGATTTTGTTTTACTTCACAGAAGGTATTGTCAGAAGCTGGTCCGAAACTGGCCCTTCCAGATGGCTGGCAGCAACGGAGGTCTTGTTGAGCCTGGTATTTTTTGCCAGCGTGATTGTGTATTCCAAATATACTGGTCGCAGTTACCTATCGGCTTGAGATGGCTGCAACAAGGTAAATGCGCAGTCAGTTTCATAATAAATTCTTTCAAGCACGGGCACTGACAAGCAGAGTAAACCTTATATAATATTGCGCATGAGAATTCTGTTATCCAACGACGATGGCTACCTGGCCCCAGGCCTCAATATCCTGGCCACACATTTAAGCAAAATTGCTGATATTACTGTGGTGGCCCCAGAGCGTAACCGCAGTGGCGCCAGTAACTCCCTCACACTGGACAGGCCACTCAGTGTTAAACAGGCTGCCAATGGTTTTTTCTATGTGAATGGCACACCTACCGATTGCGTCCATATTGCCCTGACTGGCTTGATGCAGGAAATGCCGGACATGGTCATTAGCGGTATCAATGATGGTGCAAATATGGGCGATGACACCATTTACTCGGGTACGGTTGCAGCAGCGACAGAAGGTTACCTGCTTGGCATTCCTTCTTTTGCGGTTTCCATGTCGCAACATCAGCCATCCCATTTTGAAACTGCAGCACACATTATCGTCGACCTGGTCAGGCAATATAACCACAGCGAATTCACTGAACCAACCTTGCTCAACATCAATGTACCTGACCTCCCGCTGCAAGCCATTAAAGGGCGTCAAATTACCCGCCTTGGCAAACGGCACAAGGCCGAGCCAGTAATTCAGCTGCAAACGCCACGCGGAGAAACCGTATACTGGGTCGGGGCTGCAGGCCAACCCAACGATGGGGGCGAAGGAACCGATTTTCATGCTGTGGCGCAAGGCTATGTTTCCATCTCGCCAATACAGGTAGACCTGACCAAACACTCCCAGATCGCAACCATGCAACAGTGGCTGCAATCCAAAAATTAAGTATTATGGCGATTCCAAGAACACCAAGTAAAACCGGCATAGGCATGACCTCTTCACGCACACGCGAGCGCATGCTCTCCCGCCTGCGTGAACAAGGCATACAAGATGAAGTGGTGATTGCCGCCATGGCAGATATCCCCCGCCATATTTTTGTCGACGAGGCGTTATCTATCCGGGCCTATGAAGATGTCTCATTACCGATAGGCTATGGACAAACCATCTCCCAGCCCTATATCGTCGCCAAAATGACACAAATTTTGAGAAATGGAAAACCCCTCAACAAAGTGCTTGAGATAGGGACAGGTTGCGGTTATCAAACCGCGGTATTGTCGCGGGTCAGTGCCGAAGTTTACTCCCTGGAGCGCATCCGCCCGCTGGTAATGAAAGCCAGGAATCATCTGCGCACCCTGAAATGCACCAATGTCAAACTGGATCACGCCGATGGCAGCCAAGGCCTCAAGGATTACGGCCCGTTTGATGCCATCATGGTCACAGCAGCGGCTAGTCACGTGCCTCAAGAATTAGTTGAACAGCTGGCTGTAGGCGGCCGTATGGTGATTCCCGTAGGCACGGCTGAACAGGTATTACATTTAATTGAACGCACCACGCAAGGTGTACAACAAACAGCACTGGAACCAGTCAAATTTGTTCCACTGCTGGGAGGTACGGCATTATCATGAGATTACGCACTTTGCTAACGATATGGGGAACTGCCTGTACACTTGCAGGCTGCGCGTTAAACTCTCCCATGCCGCGCGCACCAGTGACGACCAGCCCCGTCAGTCAGGAAAACAAACCTGCGGCACCTACCACCATTGGCTCAAACCAGTACCTGGTACAAAAAGGCGATACGCTTTACAGCATAGGCCGTAAATTTGGTATTCCTTTCTTGAAGCTGGCAGAGTTTAACCAGTTGCAGGCACCCTATGAAATTCATGTTGGCCAGGTGTTAAATCTTAAAACCATGAGCACTGGCACAACCAACAGCAAAGTAAGTGAAACTGCCAGCGCGACGGAAGATGCTGAAGTGGTTACCTCGGCAATCACGCGCCCTGAAGTCGCTGGTACAACTGATCCCTCAGCAACTTCCAGCGCGGCAGCCAATTCGGCAGAGCCTGGTAAAAATGCAGTGAACAACGATATTGAGGCGATTGCAGACTCCGATATTCAATGGCAATGGCCATTATCCGGAAAAGTCACAACCGGTTTTGATGCCCAGACCAATAAGGGACTCAACATTAGCGGCAGTTCAGGTCAGGTGATCAGTGCTGCTGGCGCTGGCAAAGTCATTTATAGTGGGATGGATGTGCGCGGCTACGGCAAACTGATTATCATCAAGCACAATAGTAATTTGCTTTCCGTGTACGCTCATCAGGGCAACTCGCTGGTGAAAGAAGGCGTATTCGTGACAGAAGGTGAAAAGCTTGCCAATTTGCCGGCCGTTGCCAATAATAAATCACCCATATTGCATTTTGAAATAAGACAAAAAGGCAAACCAGTGGACCCGGTTGGCTACTTGCCCAACAATCAGGCTACAATCAGTAATAGCAATACTTAAATTGGCATAAGGCCTCAAGTCAGGCCAATCGTGGATACGCAAGCATTGCTTGCTTGAAGGGAGCGCTGTATGGACCCAAATCGTTACAGCAAGAACCGAACGATCCGTCCGGACAGTGCCTGGCAAATAGTACAGGCGCTGTTTACACTGGGATTGATGGTCTGTGGCTTTATAGGCATTGCCGTGCACGTGTTTGGCAGTGACCAGGGCCCTACAGACTGGTTAGCGTGGATGGCAGCGTCCCCTTTAAATATCGCACTGACCGTGATTGGACTAGTCAGTGCGTTTGCGTTTCACCGTTACATCACCCACATCAGCACTCAACAGCGTCGCTCAGCCAGCAACCTGCCCGTCTATGCCATGATGTTGCTAGGGGCTTATTTTATTTACCAGCTCATCAGCACGGGGCACTGGTAGCCTAAGCCCTGTCATTCGAGGTAACAGGGCTAAACAGTTTCACAGCACCCAGAACCGCATAGGGTTTAAGCAATCATCTCCATGACCATAGGTTGCACACTGCAGCGGTTAGTCCCACTCACAATAGCCTTGATAGAGGCGGTGACGATATTGGTATCCATACCTACCCCATAACAAACTCTCCCCTGACAAACCACTTCAACAAACGCACATGCCATCGCCTCACCGGCAGACGTGCTTGCACTCAGTGAACGCTCTTCAAAACTGCGTACCTGTACCTGCACCCCTATATTTTGCAAGGCATGGATTGCGGCATCCACCGGTCCATTACCATACCCGCTGACAATAGTTGCGATCCCGCTGACTACAAGCTGCATGCAAATGCCCTGCCCTTGAGCATGCGTTTCCAGCTGGTAGTCCTGAACATGTATGGGCGTCTCAACAGACACATACTGCTGGTTAAATAGCGTCCAGAGCTCGGTATGTGAGATCTCGCTACCATGCTGATCAGTATATTGCTGCACGACACCAGAGAACTCGACCTGCATGCGTCTTGGCATCACCACGCCATAATGACTCTCCATTAAGTATGCCACGCCACCTTTTCCTGACTGGCTGTTGACGCGAATAATCGAATCGTAATTGCGACCCAGGTCTTTAGGATCTATCGGCAGGTAAGGCACATTCCAGCGCGCATCAGCCTGTTGCATCGCGAAGCCTTTTTTAATGGCATCCTGATGCGAGCCGGAAAATGCAGTAAATACCAGATCACCGGCATAAGGATGACGCGGATGAATCTCAATCTGCGTACACTCCTCTACCGTACGGCCAATCGCATTCATGTCAGAAAAATTCAGCCCAGGATGCACACCTTGCGTGTACATATTCAGCGCCACAGTGACCAGGTCTACATTGCCTGTGCGCTCACCATGCCCAAACAGGCACCCTTCCACGCGATCAGCCCCGGCCATGAGCCCCAGCTCTGTAGCTGCCACCGCAGTCCCTCTGTCATTGTGTGGATGCAGGCTGAGAATCACACTGTCACGTCGTGCCAGGTTGCGATGCATCCATTCAATCTGGTCTGCATACACATTGGGACTAGCCACTTCTACAGTTGCTGGCAGATTGATAATGACTTTACGCACCGGGTTAGCTTCCCAGGCCTCAGTCACCGCATCACACACCTCTTTGGAGAACTCAAGCTCGGTCGCCGTAAATGTTTCAGGACTATATTGCATGATGACTTCTGTTTCCGGCATCTCTGCCGCCAGTGCTTTCACTAGACGCACGGAGTCTACGGCCATTGTCTTCACCTCTTCCTTGCTCATATTGAAGACCACTTCACGGAATGTCGGTGAAATCGCGTTGTAGATATGTACGATGACGCGACGCGCACCGCGTACAGATTCCATGGTACGGCGAATGAGGTGTTCACGTGCCTGCGTCAGTACTTCTATCGTCACATCCTCAGGAATACGTTTTTCCTCGATCAGGCTGCGCACAAAATTGAAATCAGTTTGCGAGGCAGAAGGAAAAGCGACCTCAATCTCTTTAAACCCCATCTGGCACAGCATGGTAAACATGCGAAGCTTTTTGTCGGCATCCATAGGTTCAAACAGTGACTGGTTACCATCACGCAAATCAGTACTCATCCAGATCGGTGCCTGACGAATCACTGCGTTGGGCCATTGGCGGTCAGTTAGATTGATGGGAGGGAAAGCCTGGTATTTGTGTGCGGATGGTGTCTGCATGTTG
>DATMSK010000052.1:0-2000 GCA_035565395.1 Methylophilus sp.
CTCACGCATTTTGTGAGCTGCCAGGTCGAGTTTCGTGACCGCTTGTTTTGGAGAGCAACGCAGGAATCAAGCGGAAGTTAGGGTGCATTTCTTTTGGTTACTTATTCTTTGTGCAAGCAAAGAAAAGTAACTCGCCTGAGGGCGAAAAAGATGCTTGAAATCAAGCAGGAATTGAAAGAAGAAAGCCAATCGGCCGTTACCGAATGAATTAATTTTTTCCCATCTAAAATGTCATCAGAATCCGCATACTCAAATCCACCGCCTGTATATGTTTAGTCAGCGCGCCAATCGAAATCCTGTCAACGCCGGTTTCGGCAATCGCACGGACTGTCGTTAAATCCACATTACCTGATGCTTCCAGCAAAGCACGTTTCTGGTTGATATCCACAGCCTGACGCAAGTCGTTCAACGTGAAGTTATCCAGCAAAATACTTTTGGCACCTGCATCCAGCGCTTGTTGCAGTTCATCCAGGTTCTCGACTTCAATCTGGATATTGCTTGTGCTACCCATGGCAAAGGCAGTTGCCAACACAGCGGCAATTGATCCTGCCGCAGCGATGTGGTTTTCCTTGATCAGGATGCCATCGTACAAGGCCAGTCTCTGGTTTGCCCCGCCACCAGTCAGTACCGCGTATTTTTGCGCAAGGCGTAACCCGGGCAAGGTTTTACGCGTATCTAAAATCTGTGTGGGCAAGCCTGCAATGGCATCTACATAACGGCGGGTATGCGTCGCCACAGCTGACAAGGTTTGCAGGAAGTTGAGCGCGGGCCGCTCCGCACTAAGCATTGCACGGGCATCGCCTTGAATCTGGACCAGTGGCTGGTTGGCTTGTACGTGGTCACCATCTTTCACCATCCAGCTCAATTGCGTGCCAGGGTCAAGTTGCTTGAAGCATTGTTCGAACCAGGCACAGCCACAAAGCACAGCTTCTTCGCGGCTGATGATGGTAGCCGATGCCTGTGTGCCAGCTGGAATCAATGCCGCAGTCAGGTCGCCTGCTCCTATGTCTTCAGCCAAGGCGGTTTTTACCTCTTCAGCAATGATGCTGGCATTTAAATAAGAGGGGTACTCAAGTGTGGATACGGTCATTTAGTTGTCTGCAAGGTTAAATTTATGCACGTGACCATTCTAAGCCCATGCCAAAAGCTATTATAATAAAACTACCCCAAGGCACGCGATTTTGGATATGCGATATTTGTCTGGGGTATTTTTTCGGAAAAATTTAATCTTCTGGCTAACCTCACATATGCAGCTTTTATATACGGTAAACAGTCCTTATGCGCGCAAGGTGCGCATTGTGGCCATCGAAAAACATGTCGATCTCACGTTAACCGAGGTGGTGTTGTCGGCGCCAGATTGCCCAGTCAGCCAGCATAACCCTTTAGGCAAAGTGCCTGTGCTGGTGCTTGATGATGGTGATGCGTTGTACGACTCCCGTGTGATTGTCGAGTATCTGGATCACCGTACACCGGTGGCACACCTGATTCCACAAGATCACTCCGCCAAGATCAAAGTCCGCCGCTGGGAAGCATTGGCAGATGGGGTTTGCGATGCAGCTGTTGCAGTGATGCTGGAGCAACGTAAACCGGAGGCACAGCAGTCTGTCGCCTGGATTGAAAAGCAGTTTGCCAAGGTGACGGCCGGATTAACTGCGCTGGATGACGACCTGCTCAAAAAAAAGTGGTGTGTCAATGAAACCTTTAGCTTGGCCGACATTGCACTGGGTACCGCATTGGGCTACCTTGATTTGCGGTTTAAAAATGTTCAATGGGAAGGTAAATACTGGCAAGAAAAGTTTCCCAATTTAGCCAAGCATTATGGCGTGTTGGTCAAACGTCCCAGTTTCAAGCAGACCATGCCTCAACCATAATTCGAATTGACAGAATGCCCACCCAGTGAAGTGGGTATTCTGAATAGGCCCTTTCTCTTTTTTTCTGACGACAACAGCTAAGCTCCGTCTCTTCGGTTCGGTTAAGTTGTTGTTTCTGTTTTATTCTTT
>DATMSK010000053.1:0-2368 GCA_035565395.1 Methylophilus sp.
GGGTCACTGGCTTGCTTGGGATGCTGCTAACGGCCTGCAAGCCGGTTACATTACTGAATGCCATGATTCCCAAAGGGCAGATGGAAATTGAGCGGGATGTTCCATTTGGCGCATTGCCCCGGCAAAAACTGGACATCTATCAACCTCGTTTACTTTCTGGAAAACCCTTGCCGGTGGTCTTGTTTTTTTACGGCGGAAGCTGGGATTCCGGTAGTAAACAGGACTATCTATTTGTGGCTGAGGCGCTGACTGCGCAGGGATACCTGACGGTGATCGCCGATTATCGGCTTTACCCCGAAGTTAAGTTCCCGCAGCTGATGCAGGACCCGGCACTCGCATTCCAATGGGTTAAACAACATATCGCCCATTATCATGGCGATCCAAAACAGGTATTCATCATGGGCCATTCTGCCGGGGCGCACCTGGCAGTCATGCTGTCTCTCAATGCAGAGTACCTGGCAGCTGTCGGGTTACACCCGGACGCGATTGCCGGAGCTGTTGGGCTGGCTGGTGCCTATGATTTCTTACCTTTGAGTTCAAGCCGCTTGAAGGCTATTTTTGCTCCAGCAGCGCAAGAATGGATCTCGCAACCTATCAATTTTGCAAATGGGCATAATCCGCCCCTGCTGTTGCTCACTGGGACCGCAGACCGCACCGTCTGGCCGAAGAACTCGATTAATTTAGCGCATACCATTCAAACCAAGGGTGGCCAGGTGCAGCTCATCACTTATCAAGGCTATGATCATGTGGACATGATTGCCAAACTGGCCAAGCCCTTGCGCGGAGATCGCCGTTTACTTGAAGACATCGTGGGCTGGTTACGCTTTCATAGTGGCTAGTCGCCTCTGATGTTGGCACACATCATTTCTTAGAAGGTAGTCCTAACCTACCGCTTAGGTGGGCATGCCCTGAATTTGCTTAATCTCGCCGTCTCTCCCCGGCAGCTAAAATACCAAGCTTCTTCGAATCATTAACCTCGGCATAGAGGGCGGAAAAAAGCTATTTTTCTATGCCAATTTTGGTGTTTGGTCGTTTTGTCCGTGTCTCAACGCTGAAAACGCCTCTTGCTTGTGCATCTAAGTGTAGGGGATGCACTTTTGTAGTGCGTTTTGGGGGTGGTATGGATTCAAAATATACGCTTACGGTTCAACGGCCCGCATGAGTGTAAAGGTTGTTTTTAATTTAACTATTTGATTATTAATGGATATTTAACATTTTCGTGTTGCTTTTTCATGCACTTTTTACGTGCGGTAAAGCAAGCTCCAGGGTTGGAATACGTCTTGCTAAAACAAGCTTGAACAGCTTTCCAACTTACAAAATGCCTAACGGAATATTGCCCAAGGCGCCACGGATTGGAGCACAGCATGACGAAGTTAATGATCGGATTATTGTTAGGATGCTTAAGTGCATCGCTGATGGCGGAGCCAGCCGACGCTCTGGTTCAGGATTTGAACAGTCGTGTGTTGCGCGTGCAAGTGGGCCTGAAGAACGGTCAATATGGGTTGGGCTCTGGCGTGGTGGTCGCTGAAAACCAAGTGGTGACTAACTGCCATGTGGTTGCCAATGCCAGCAGTATCAGCGTGATGAGTGGCGGCGCTGCTTACCATGCCGTCGGCGTTAAGCCGGATTGGGAGCATGATGTGTGCATGCTGCAAATGGAAGATTTGCCATTGGCACCTGTCACCATGAAATCCAGCCGTGAACTTAAATATGAGCAGCCTGTGTTTACTATTGGCTATCCTAGCTTTGTACCTGCACCGGTCAGCACCAGTGGGGTGGTCAAAGGCTTGTTTACCATGGATGACTCTGTCATTGTGCGGGCGACCAGTACCTTCAGGCAGGGCGCTAGTGGCGGTGGGCTGTTTGATGACAGCGGGGCATTAGTCGGTTTGATCACGCTCAAAAGCCCAGGCAAGGATGCATATTACTACTACATGTCAGTGGATTGGATCCAGGCTTTGATCAGCAAACCGGCAGGTCCTGTTGTTGTGAAAAGCGAATTGCCTTTCTGGGGTAAACCTGCTGCCGAGTGGCCTTACTTTATGAAAGTGGTGTATCCATACCTGCATAAAGACTGGAAAGGCCTGAAAGTGATTGCCGAGCAATGGGCGGCGAAAGAGCCACAAAACACCGAGGCCTGGTTTTACCTGGCGGCTGCCGAATATGAAACACAGGACTTCACTATTGCCGAACAACATCTGCACCGTGTACTCAGTATGAACGACCAACATAGCCAGGCTTTTTACTACCTGGGTATGATTGCGGAAGCCAGCGGTAAGCATGGTGAGGCGATGGCGAGTGTAGATGCACTTAAACAACTGGATGCAGAAGCGGCCGAGGCTTTGACGGTAGCAATGAAAAGCTTGCC
>DATMSK010000054.1:0-4816 GCA_035565395.1 Methylophilus sp.
ATGGGCACTGGCAAGTGGTGGCGGTGTAAGTCCGCTCACCCATTTTTGTTTTTACAAGATATTTATTGAACATGACACAATCTAAGCAAGCAAAAAACGTCGTTGTGATTGGTACCCAATGGGGCGACGAAGGTAAAGGTAAAATTGTTGACTGGTTAACAGACCACGCACAAGGTGTGGTCCGTTTCCAGGGCGGCCATAATGCCGGGCATACACTGGTTGTCGGCCAGGGCACTGAACAAAAGGTCTATAAACTCAACCTCGTTCCCTCTGGTATTGTCCGTGAAGGCGTCAATTGCTATATCGGTAACGGTGTCGTGCTGGATACCACTCATTTGTTGAATGAGATTTCCACGCTGGAGCAGGGTGGTTTGGATGTTAAAAACCGCTTGAAAGTCAGTCCTGGCTGCCCATTGATTCTGTCACATCACGTGGCTGTTGATCTGGCGCGTGAAGCCAAACGCAGTGCCGACAAGAAAATTGGGACGACTGGTAAAGGTATTGGTCCGGCTTATGAGGATAAAGTTGCCCGCCGTGCCTTGCGCGTATATGACCTGTTCTATCCAGAGCGCTTTGCTGAAAAGCTGCGTGAGGTCATGGATTACCACAATTTCGTGTTGACCAATTACCTGGGTGCGACTGCGGTTGATTTCCAGCAACAGTATGATGCCAGCATGCAACACGCAGCTGCGTTGAAACCTATGGTGGCCGATATTTCAGCCGCTTTGTATGAAGCCAATGCCCGTGGTGAGCATTTGTTGTTTGAAGGCGCTCAAGGCACTTTACTGGATGTAGACCATGGTACTTATCCTTACGTGACCTCCAGTAACTGTATCGCGGGCCAAGCCTCAGCCGGAACCGGTGTCGGTGCCAATATGCTGCATTACGTACTGGGGATTACCAAAGCCTACACAACACGTGTAGGCGGTGGCCCGTTCCCGAGCGAGCTGGATATTGAAACAGAAGGCGCACCTGGCTACCAAATGTCTAACAAGGGCCAGGAAATCGGTACCGTAACCCGCCGTAAGCGCCGTTGTGGCTGGTTTGATGCCGCTGCCTTGCGCCGATCTGCCCGTATTAATGGCCTGACAGGATTGTGCATTACCAAGCTGGATGTGCTGGATGGCATCGAGTCGCTGGATATCTGTACTGGTTACAAGCTGGACGGAAAAGTGGTCGACATGCTGCCTGTGGGGGCGGATGATGTGGCGCGTTGCGAGCCGATTTATGAAACTGTCCCCGGCTGGACTGAAACCACCTTTGGCGTTAAAACCTGGGATGCGTTACCGAAAAACGCGCAGCATTACCTCAAACGCCTGGAAGCTGTCTGCGGTGTGCCGATTGCCATCGTTTCCACTGGACCAGAGCGCGACGAAACCATCGTTCTGCAACATCCATTTGCTTAATGGATAAGAGTGGTCTGAGATGCGTGGACAACGACTAGCCTGGGCAATTACTGGTTCCGGGCATTATCTGCGTGAATCGCTGGCAATTTTGCAGACTTTGCAGGATGTCGATATTTACCTGAGCCGGGCTGCTGCTGAAATTATCCAGCAGTATGGTTTCCAGTCTGCTTTAGAAGCCACTGGGCATAAGGTATACCAGGATAAAACGGCTAGCAGTGTGCCTGTTGAGCGTTTCTATGAAGGCGTTTATCACACCTTGGTGATTTCGCCTGCAACCTCTAATACCATCGCGAAAATGGCTTATGGTTTTTCCGATAGCCTGGTGACTAATCTGTTTGCACAAGCAGGTAAAACGAGAGTGCATAGTATCGTATTTGCCTGTGATACTGCACCAGAGTTGGAGTCTGAAGCACCCAGGGATAACGTGGTTAAAGTGTTTCCCCGTCAGGTTGATCTTGAGAATGTTGCAAAACTAAAGCAGTTTGCGGATACCAGTGTGGTCGAGGATATGGTTACTTTGCAGGGGGCGATTATGCAGCGCCTGGCAGGATTGCATGATCTGCATTTGCACGATGGTATACAGGTGTTGGATCATCTGACCGAGTAACTCCATGAATCGACTGCTGTTTCTTACCGGAAAACTGGCAGAACACAGCCTGCATCAGATATTGCAGTCCATTCAGGCCGACAGTAAACAGTCTCCATTTGAATATGAAGTCAAACAGATTGGAGTATCTGTCGCTGCGTTGATGACCCCACCCCTGATTGCCCGCCGTTTGCCACAAGTGAATAATGTTGATAAGGTGATTTTGCCGGGGTTGTGCCAGGGGGATTTGGCGCCCCTTGAGGCGCAGTGGGGGGTACCAGTGGAGCGTGGACCAAAAGACTTAAAAGATTTGCCGCAATACTTTGGCCAGCAAGGTAAAGCCCCGGATTTGACGCAACATAGTGTCAGGATATTTGCTGAAATTGTGGATGCGCCTGATCTCAGTATCGAGAAAATTGTCGCTAAAGCCACCCATTTTAAGCAGCAGGGCGCAGACGTGATCGACTTGGGTTGTTTGCCCGGTAAAACTTTTTCGCATATGACAGATGCAGTGCAGGCATTAAAAGCTGAAGGTTTTAATGTCAGTGTTGACTCCATGCGCGAGGACGATTTACTGGCAGCTGGCAAGGCCGGTGCTGATTATCTGTTAAGCCTGCATGAAAAAAGCTTATGGATTGCAGACGAAGTGCCTTCAACGCCTATCCTGATCCCAGCCAAGCCTGGTAGTCTGGCCAGTTTGCAACGTGCGATAGAGCACTGCCTGAAACGTGGCAAGGCATTTATTGCTGACCCTATTCTTGATCCCATTCATTTCGGATTGACTGACTCTATTGTTCGTTATCACAAGCTGCGCAAAAAGTATCCTGACATTGCCATCATGATGGGCGTCGGTAACCTGACTGAGTTAACTGATGCAGACACTACAGGCGTCAACGCCATGTTGTTTGGCATGATCAGTGAGTTGAATATCAATGCGGTGCTAGCGACCTCGGTGAGTCCGCACGCCAGTGAAGCCGTGGCAGAGGCCGATGTTGCTCGCCGCGTGATGTATCGCGCCCAACAGGATAAACGCTTACCCAGGGGATATTCTAATGGTTTGCTGGGGCTGCATGACCGAAAGCCATTCCCGTATACTGCGCAAGAGATTGTTGAGATGGCCGGTCAGATCAAGGATCCCAGCTTCCGTATCATGGTCAGTGAAGAAGGCGTGCATGTCTATAACAGGGATGGTATCCAGCAGGATACTGATCCTTACCGTTTTTACGCTGGTCTCAATGTCCAGGAGGATGCGTCGCACGCGTTTTACCTGGGGGTTGAATTGGCGCGGGCGCAAATTGCCTGGCAATTGAAAAAGCGTTACGTTCAGGATGAGTTGCTGGAGTGGGGTGTGGCCTCGGTACAGCAAAACAGGCAGGCAAAAGTCGCCCATCGCGAAGCGTCTATCAAAGAGCGCCTGGAAAAAACACGTAATGATAAAGATGGTGACCCACTCTCGGAATAACCTTAATGATATATGAAACGATAGTAACGACCTGTTCAACCGAGGGCGAGGTGCATATCGCACCGTTTGGCATTCAATGGCATGACGGCAGGGTATTGATTTCCCCTTTCCGTCCTTCTACAACGTTGCAGAATATTCTAGAGACTGGCGTTGCAGTATTGAACCTGACAGATGATGTACGCGTATTTGCAGCTGCGATTGCAAGAAAAACAGCCTTTGCTACCGAAGTGGTGCCTAATCATCAGGGTGTTCGGCTTAAAGGTTGTTTAGCGCATCATGTGTTGAGCTTGCAGGAAATTGAAGAGGATGAGGTGCGGCCTAAGTTATGGATGCGGGTGACGGAAAGCATATCGCATGCGCCATTCATGGGATTTAACCGGGCGCAGGCGGCGGTGATTGAACTGGCCGTGTTGGTCAGCCGGTTACATATGTTGCCCATGGAAAAAATTACCCAGGAAATGCAGTACCTGCAAATCGCGATTGATAAAACTGCCGGCCCACGCGAACAAGAGGCCTGGCAATGGCTGGTGGATTGCATTAATAATCATCTGGCACAACAAAGTGGATTGCAACAGGCATGAGTCAGGCAATGCAGGTGTTGGTGAGTGTGACTTCTGTTGCAGAAGCACAATTGGTATTAGCGGCAGGTGTGTCGCTGATTGATCTCAAAGATACCAGTCATGGTGCATTAGCCGCATTGGATATCGAAACTTCAAAGGCGATTGCCAGGGTAGTGGAGACATATCGGCAGCGATCTGCCAGGACGGAAATCATCATAAGTGCCACGGTAGGAGATAATTGCGATACTGCAGCGGATTTAATGACTTTGATAGATCATAGACTGCAGATTGGTATAGAGGTGATTAAATTACCTGAAGCGATTTGGGCTGATCCGGATTATCAATCCATTATTGACGGCTTCCTTGCAAAAGGTATCAAGATGATTGCGGTATTGATGCCAGCCAGTTTAATGGCTGCAACATTGGAAAAGCGATTGCAGTCATTGGCTCAGCAGGGATATTGGGGCGTGATGGTCGATACCATGCAAAAATCCAGCACTCTGGTGGAAATGGTTGCCATGCCAATACTGGCCAGCTTCGTACGCACAGCGCAGTCTTTACAATTAGTGGTCGGTGTTGCCGGTGGACTGTCGTTGGCGCATGTGGCGTCTCTTTCTGAATTAGGACCTGATTATCTGGGATTCCGTAGCGGTGTATGTGCAGATGGGCAGCGGTCGAAAGGTTTGCTACCTGAACGTGTACATCAATTAGTATCTGTGGCTTGTGGAAATTTGTTGGATAATTGGTCACAAACCCAATAAATACCTGAGTCAGGCTGTGTTTAGGGTTGCGTCAGCCTGAC
>DATMSK010000055.1:0-2840 GCA_035565395.1 Methylophilus sp.
CTCCTTACTTTCCCCTAAACTGCTACGCAAACTGTGGCTGATTTTACTGGTTGCGATGCTGGGCTTTGGCTGGGCGCAGGCCCGCGCCTGGTGGCGAATGCATTCAGCTTTGCCTGTCGCCTGCGAACAGCAAGTGATTCCTGTACAAGGTGTGATTGTCAGCGTCCCTGAGCGTGATGCACGCGGTCAGCATGTGGATGTGGCGATTGAGCGAAGCTTTAATGCATCCTGTCCGCTACCCGCAAAAGTGCGTCTCCACTTGTATGAGTCTTCCCATCGGACGCAACCAGCGCAATCATCAGCCCTGATGCCCCGCTTGCAAGCAGGTGAGCGCTGGCAATTCAGTGTCCGGCTCAAACGTCCGCATGCAACACGTAACCCGCATGGCTTTGATTATGCAGCCTGGTGTCTTGCCAATGAAATAGGTGCCAGTGGATCGATTGTGGCCAAATTGCCTATGGTCCGGCTGCAGCCACTTGTCTGGCAGCCAAATGCATTGATTGCACGTTGGCGCTCCAGAGTAGGAGATCGGATTGAGCGCGTGTTGGGGAAGACACCTACAAGTGCTGTCATACGCGCGCTGGTCATTGGCGAAGATAGCCAGATCACACGGGCTGACTGGCAACTGTTTGTCGATACCGGGATTAATCATCTCGTCTCAATATCTGGTTTGCATATCACCATGCTTGCCTCGTTAGGCTATTTTTGCGCAGGTGGATTGTGGCGTTTGCGGCCAAACCTTGCACTATATTTACCATCCAGCTTGGCTGCTAGCATTGGCGGGGCAATGGTTGCGGTCGCTTATTCTGTATTGGCCGGATTTTCTATTCCCACTCAGCGAACGCTTTACATGTTGCTCACGGTGTTGACCATGTTGAGTCTCAGGCAACGCTTCCCTTTTTCATGGATACTCAGTATCGCTATCTGGGTCGTGTTGGTACTTGACCCCTGGGCGGTACTTGCTCCAGGGTTCTGGCTATCGTTTGGGGCGGTAGCGATTCTGGCTTTTGCCATGGGTAGCCGCTTGCGAGCCGTCAATGGATGGCAAGTTGCCATCCACACGCAATGGGTAATTACCCTGGCGTTTGTGCCGGTGCTTGTCATGTTTTTCAATCAGTTGTCCTTCGTTTCACCCGTGGCAAATGCATTGGCGATTCCCATGGTCAGCCTGGGTATCGTGCCGTTGGCGATTGCGGGTGCAATATTGCCGTTCGATTTCCTGCTACAGCTGGCAGCAGCAATATGGGAAACCTGTGCGCATGCCTTGCAATGGTTGCGGCAATTGCCTTGGGCCGTCAGTTATTCAGCAACGCCTTCTATCTGGGCATGGTTGATGGCCTTGCTGGGTACTCTGGTATGGTTAATGCCACGCGGATGGCCATTGCGTTGGGCAGGATTGCTGTTATGGTTGCCCATGTTTCTACCTGCGCCTGCAACCCTACTGCCTGAGCAAATGCGTGTGACTGTGCTGGATGTTGGACAGGGACTGAGTGTGCTCGTGCAAACGGCACGCCATGCTATGTTGTATGATGCTGGCCCTGCATACATGGCAGACAGCGATGCCGGGCAGCGTATTGTCTTGCCTTATTTGCGGCATTTGGGCATCCGGCAGTTAGACCTTGCCATGGTCTCGCATGATGATAATGACCATGTCGGGGGAATGGCGTCTGTGCTGGCGGGAGTGCCTGCCAGGAAATTGTTGAGTTCACTGGCACCTGACGCAACTTTTTTTAATCAGTTGCAGCATATGAAACCTCCTGTGGTGATGCCGCACGAGGCTTGCCATGCCGGCCAGCAGTGGCAATGGGACCAGGTCACGTTTCGTGTACTTTATCCAGCACAGGGATTGCCAGCCGGTATCAAGGATAACGATAAAAGCTGTGTGATTCAGATGATTTCAGCCCATGGGAGCCTATTGTTGACTGGGGATATTGAACGATATGCCGAACAAGCGCTGCTAGCCTCGGCGCCAGCAGGGCTAACTTCTCATGTCATGACGATGCCGCACCATGGTAGTAAAACCTCGTCCAGTCTGGCATTTGTTCATGCAGTACGCCCCGAGATCGCTATCGCCACCATGGGTTATCTGAATCGTTTTGGTCATCCCAAGCCCGAAGTGGTGGCCCGTTATGACGCGCTAGGCGCACAGACCTTACGTTCCGACAGTGACGGAGCAATTGTGCTGGATTTCACTCAGGGATCCCGACCACGCGTCATCCGCTGGCGAGCTATCGAGCCACATTATTGGGAACAGTAAGGCGTGGTAATTGTAACCTGACGGATACCGCACAAAACTTGCCCTCAAGCCTGGTTAACGCTAAAGTAGCGGAAGTTTAAAAACAACAGGAGTGTTTGCTGTGTGGGAAATCATTTTAGCGGCCGGTTGGCCAATCTGGCCTCTGGTGATTGCTTCCGTGATTGCGTTGGCAATTATCGTCGAGCGTTTCTGGGCCTTGCGCGCCTCGGTCGTTACTCCTGAACAACTATTGCCCGAAGTACAGAACTGGCTCAAGCAAGGTGGCGTGACGCGTGAGACTTTGAGTCGCCTGGAAGCACACTCCCTGTTGGGCAAAGTCTTTGCCAGTGCCTTGGCGAATGCCAGTCACTCACGTGAAGTGACCAAGGAAGCGATCGAGGAAACCGGCCGTGCCGTAGCGCACAAGCTGGAGCAATACCTGCCAACACTGGGCACCATCGCCACCGTAGCGCCATTGCTAGGGTTGCTGGGTACTGTGATAGGTATGGTGGAACTATTCGGCTCATTCACCAATAGCGGCCATGATGTGGCCCAGTTTGCACGCGGTATTTCTGTAGCCTTGTATAACACGGCAGCCGGTATC
>DATMSK010000056.1:0-9314 GCA_035565395.1 Methylophilus sp.
ATGGGGCTTATCTGGAACCTTAAACAGGTGCCTTTGGACGTCCGCGAACAACATGGCAATGTAAGGGATTAACCATGAAAATTGCCATTATTGGCGGTGGTATCGCCGGCAATACCCTTGCCTATCATCTGCACCAACACCATCAAATGACGCTATTTGAAGCCAATGATTATATTGGCGGCCATACGCATACCCATGCAGTTGAAATCGCGGGTCAAACCCACGCGGTAGATACCGGTTTCATTGTGTTTAATGATAAAACCTACCCGGAGTTTGAGCGCATCCTGCGGGAAACTGGCGTAGCCTGGCGCGATAGCAGCATGAGCTTCAGCGTACGTAACGAAGTGACCGGCCTAGAATATAACGGCACATCCCTGAACAGCCTGTTTGCCCAGCGGCGCAACCTGCTCTCCCCCGCTTTTTATCGCATGGTGCGTGATATTTTGCGCTTTAACAAAGAATCCCTGAGCTTGCTGACGCCTGGTAATGAAATTGCACTGGGTGATTACCTGCAACAGTACGGATATTCACAACAATTTATCCGTGACTATATTGTCCCCATGGGCGCAGCCATCTGGTCCACTGATGCCGAACAGATGTTGCAATTCCCTGCCCGATTTTTTGTGCGTTTTTTTCACCACCACGGCATGCTTACGATTGATGAGAGACCACAGTGGAGAACAATCGTTGGCGGCTCTTCGGCTTACCTGCAGAAAGTAACCGCAGGCTATCGTGAGCACATTCAACTCAATACGCCAGTGAGCTCCGTACAGCGCCAGCATGATGCGGTGACCGTCAATACACTGAATGGCAAGTCAGAGCAGTTTGATTATGTATTTTTTGCCTGCCATAGCGATGAGGCCTTAAAAATCCTGGGGGATCAAGCCACATCCGAAGAAAAGCGGGTATTGGGTGCCATCCCTTATCAGGACAATACGGTGTACCTGCACACGGATGCCCGTTTGATGCCTAAAAGAAAACTGGCCTGGGCCGCCTGGAACTATCATGTGACCGAAAAACCCAGCGGTAAAGTACAGGTCACCTACAATATGAATATCCTGCAAGGAATCAAGTCTGCAGCGCCCTTACTGGTGACGCTTAATTACACGGATGCCATCGATCCGGCAAAAGTGATCAAAAAGCTTCATTACCGCCACCCGCGGTATACGCTAGAAGGTACAGAGGCACAAACCCGGCATGCTGAGATTAGCGGGCACCACCGCACCGGTTATGCAGGTGCTTATTGGCGCAATGGCTTCCATGAAGATGGTGTCGTGAGTGCCCTCACTGCAATCCAGCACTTTGAAAAGGCCATGGCATGACCGTCGATTTAACGCCAACACAAAAACAGCCTAGCCAACTGCACAGTGCCACTTATACCGGCACGGTCAGCCACCAGCGCCTGCAACCCAAGCTGCATGGCTTTAAGTACAAGCTGTTTATGTTGTACCTAGATTTGGAAGAACTGCCTAGTTTGTTCGAAAACAATCGCTTATGGTCATATCTTAAACCAAATTTGGCATATTTCAGGCGGCAGGATTATTTAGGTCCCGCTGATAAACCACTGGATATTTGTGTACGTGACCTGGTGGAACAACACACAGGTAAGCGGCCGCTGGGCCGTATAGGCCTGCTGACGCATTGCCGCTATTGGGGCGTGTGCTTCAACCCGGTGAGCTTTTATTACTGCCATGATATGGATGGCCACTTACAAGCAATCGTCAGTCATATCACCAATACGCCCTGGCAAGAGCAGTTTGCTTATGTGCATGACGTCAAACAAGATCAGTCTTTACTGTTTAAATTGCAAAAAGACTTTCATGTCTCCCCGTTTATGCCTATGGATATCCAGTATCAATGGCAGTTTTCAACGCCCGCTGAAACCTTAAATGTGCATATGCAAAACTGGCAGCAAGACCAAGCCATGTTTTATGCCACGCTCAACATGCAGCGCCAGCCCTGGCACGCCAATACCCTGAACCGCATGTTGTTTGCCTACCCATGGATGACGCTGAAAGTGATCCTGGCGATTTACTGGCAGGCCCTGAAGTTATGGCTGAAAAGAATTCCTTTTTACCCTCACCCTGACCAACACTCTCGCATTGGAGATTGATCATGACGACCATTCCAACCACAACATCATTAGTCATTGACCCGCTAACCAAACCACTCAAATCCAAGAGCCGCGCCAGATGGGTAGCCAATTTAGCCAAATCGCAAGTGCTTAAACGACTGCAAAGCTTGCGCATAGGCCAGCTTACGCTGATTGATGGGGCGTCAAGCCATGTTTTTGGACAAGCCGAAACGCAAGCCCCTACTGCCACTATTACCGTCCTCGACCCGCGTTTTTATGGCGAAATCGCCTTTGGTGGCAGCATAGGCGCAGGGGAAGCGTATATGTTGGGCTATTGGCAGGCAGACTCACTGACTGATGTGGTTCGCTTGATGGTGCTCAATCAGTCGGTGATGGATACACTTGAAGGGGGATACCAGTGGCTCAGCAAACCTTTATTAAAAGTTTTCCACTGGCTAAACAGTAACAGTGAAGCAGGCAGCCAGAAAAATATCGCTGCACATTACGACCTGGGAAATGCGCTATTCAAATTATTCCTGGATCCAACCATGATGTACTCCTCGGCGATTTTTGACCAGGACACTGCCAGTTTGCAAGCCGCCTCTGAGCGAAAATTGCAAGTGATCTGTGACAAACTGGCTTTAAGACCTGATGACCATGTGATTGAAATCGGCACCGGTTGGGGTGGATTCGCCATTTATGCGGCTAAGCATTACGGTTGCCATGTCACAACGACCACGATTTCCGAACAACAATATCTTCTGGCAAAAGAAAGGGTGATGGCGGAGGGCCTGCAAAACCAGATCACGCTACTTAAGCAGGATTATCGCCATTTACAGGGGCAATACGACAAGCTGGTCTCCATAGAGATGATCGAAGCGGTGGGCCATCAATACTATGACACTTATTTCAACAAGGTCAGCCAGTTATTAAAACCGGATGGCGTAGCTTTAATTCAAGCCATCACGATTGCCGACCAGCGATACGACAGCGCGATCCGTTCGGTAGACTTTATCCAGCGTTATATTTTTCCCGGATCCAACATCCCGTCGAATACGGCCATGCTGAACAGCATGACCCGCGCTAGCGACCTGCGCCTGGTCGATTTGCAGGATATTGGATTACATTACGCCACCACCTTGCGTCACTGGCGGGAAAACTTCTTTACCAATATCGAAGCCGTCAGGCAGTTAGGGTACAGCGAAGCTTTTATCCGCATGTGGGATTTTTACCTGAGCTATTGTGAAGGCGGCTTTGCGGAATGCGCCTTAGGCGATGTACATCTGTTACTGGCAAAACCTGGCTACCGGATCAAGCAGCGCGTGTAACGCTATTGCGTGCATGATAAACTTGCGGCCATGAGCACGCATGCAGTATTGGAGTGGCGGGATGGACTGCCCTACTCCACACAATTCGATGATGTCTATTTTTCTGTCAGCCCGGATCACCCGCAACATGGGCTGGCTGAAACGCGCTATGTGTTTTTACAGCACAACCAGTTACAGCAACGCTGGCAGCAGTTACCCACCGACCGTCCCAGCCACTTTGTGATTATTGAAACCGGTTTTGGCAGTGGGCTGAACTTCCTTGCCGCCTTACAGCTTTGGCGGCAGACCGCTCCCTCAAAGGCCCATTTGCATTTTGTCAGTATTGAAATCGCCCCGTTCACCTTGCAAGACCTGCACATGGCTCACGCCCACTTCCCTGAGCTTGCAGAACTCAGCCAGGCCTTATGTCGGCAGTATCGCTTATTGCAACCTGGCATCAATCAACTGGAGCTTTCAGCGTTTTCAACCAGCTTAACGCTACATATTGGCGATAGCGCACACATATTACCGCAGTTGAATCTCCAAGCAGATGCCTGGTTTCTCGATGGTTTTGCCCCGGCAAAAAACCCTCAAATGTGGCAACCTTATTTATTTGAGTGCATGGCTCGATGTGCCAATGCTGGAACCACTTTTGCGACTTTTACCAGCGCGGGATTAGTGAAAAGAGGCCTGCAATCCGTTGGATTTGAAGTGCAAAAAACAAGGGGGTTTGGTCACAAACGGGAAATGTTGTGGGGTCGCTGGTCACAAAACACCCAACATGTCCCTAATCCGGCAATGCCAAGAGTCGCTGTGATTGGTGCAGGCATTGCCGGTTGCAGTAGCGCATGGTTCCTGACGAATTTAGGCTGCAAAGTCGAGGTATTTGAGCGCGCAGCAACCATTGCCAGCGGCGCTTCTGGCAATCCACGCGGCATGCTCTACCCTCGCCTGAACGCAGAAAAACCATTGAATGACCAATTAGCCTGGCGCAGCTACAGTTTCAGCTTGCGCCATTATGCCAATCTGGATTTAGGAGAGGATGCGTTTCAAGCTTGTGGCCTGGTGCAACTGGGCGCTAGTCCTCGTGAATTTAAACGGGTGCAAAAGGTTGCCGCTCGTTATGCTGATCTCGGCCTGCTAAAAAGGTTGGATGCCGAGCAAGCAAGCGCCCAGGCGGGTGTGCCTGTAACAACGGATAGCTTATTCTTTGAAGATGGTGCCTGGGTTAATCCGAACGTGGCTTGTGCAAGCATGCTTCATCATTGCAATATCAGCCTGCGCACTGAACACTCCATCACGCACCTGGTAAAACAGGCCTCTGGCTGGCAGCTTGAAATCAATCACAGCGCGCTCAGCGACTATTTTGACGCCGTGATTGTATGCAATGCGGCCGAAGCAAGTAAATTGCTACCAGAGAGTGGCATGTGGCTGAATCCGGTACGTGGACAGATGGGGATGATTGCTGTACAACCTGCCATGAACACGCTCAAAACCATTCTGTGTGGGGACGGCTACCTGACCCCGCAACATCAGGACCAGCATGCCATGGGGGCTACGTTTGCACCGGGCGACCACAGCACCGACATCCGCCAGGAAGACAATCTTGATAATCTCGACATGGTCAGCCGTTTAAGCCCAGCGTTTAAGCAGGCAAATGATGCCGTCATCACCTTTGCCCGTGCCTCGTTAAGATGTGGATCGCCAGACTATTTACCTTATGTGGGGCCCGTACTGGCAGCAGATGCGCTCAACACACAACCCGCTCCCATCACACGGTATACGGACTTGCCGCCATCAAAAGGGCTATACGCACATGTAGCCCATGGCAGCAAAGGCCTGATGACTGCCCCTTATTGCGCCGCGATGTTGGCAAGGCGTTTATTAACCGACTTTGGTCATTCGCTACCTCAACTGACTGAAGACAGTTTCTGGGCAGGCTTGCATCCACAGCGCCATTTGTTCAAGCAATTGGGCTGGCAAGCATTACTACAGCCCTTTAGTGACAAGGTTGACTCATGACACCTGCCATTGAAGCTTTACAAAAAAGGCTGATTCTTTCGCCACAAGATCCTGAGCTACATTATGAATTAGGCCGCTGCTACCTGGGGCTCAAACAGGCAGATGCTGCGGGTGAGGCTTTTACTAAAGCATTACAGTGGGCACCAGGTCATCCGCAGATCTTGATGCAACTGGGCAATGTGGCAAGCCTTAAAGGGCATGAAACCGTGGCTGTTGACTATTTCCGGCAGTCATTAAAACAGGATCCTCAGCAGGCCGACGTGCATTTCAACCTGGCTAATAGTCTGCGCAAATTGGGTGAAACTGCCAGCGCGATTCAACACTACCAACAGTCATTAAAACTGGCACCGCAAGATGCAGAATGCCATAACAACCTCGGGAACGCTTATCGAGAACAAGGCCAACTGGCACTTGCAGTTGCCTCTTATGCAGAGGCGATCAAACTCAACCCCGAGCTCGTTCATGCCAAAGTACACTGGATACATCAAAAGCAACATATGGCAGACTGGCAAGGGTTGGATGCAGCGATTGCTGAAGTGCGCCAAACCTTGGCACTGAATCCTCGTGCCCAGATTCCGCCATTTGCGTTTCTGGCAATGCCGGGCACTCATGACAAAGAGCAGCTTGCCTGTGCCAGCTTGTGGGCTCAACAGCATTATGGACATATCCAACCTCTGCCTGCAGCGCAACCAAAGTCGCCCAATCAGCGGATCAAGCTGGCTTATATCTCTTCAGACTTCCGCAAGCACCCCTTGGCCTATTTAGTGACAGAGGTCATTGCGGCGCATGATCGCAAACAATTTGAAGTCACTTTGTATAGCAATGCAAAAGATGACCGATCCACAGAGCAGCTGGCATTCAAAGCAGCCGCGGATCATTGGGTAGATATCAATCAAATGCCTGATGCTGAAGTGGCTACACATATGCGCAATGCAGGTATTGATATCCTGGTCGACCTCACCGGGTATACACAACACAGCCGTTGCGGCGTCACCGCTTACCGTCCTGCCCGCTTGCATGTGAACTGGCTCGGATATCCTGGCAGTATGGGGTTTATCAACGAAAAACCATTGTTTGATGCTATTGTTGTTGATAAAACACTCGCCGAAGTTGCATTGGCTGAGCGGCCGGTGTTACTGCCATGTTATCAACCGAACAATGCACAACGCCCGATGGCAACTGCGGATACGCGTGCGCAACACGGCCTGCCTGAGCAAGGCTTTGTTTTCTGTTGCCTGAATCAGACATTCAAAATCACGCCTGATATCTTTGCCCTTTGGATGCGCATCCTGCGCCAGGTTCCAGGCAGCGTATTATGGTTATTACAAAGCAATTCATGGGCAACACACAACCTACAACAGCATGCACAAGCGGCGGGCATTGATCCTGCACGGCTAGTGTTTGCTGCGCGTACCAGTATCGAACAACACATTGCCCGGCAGCAACATGCTGACCTGATGCTGGACACCAGTCCATATAATGCACACACCACTGCGAGTGATGCCTTATGGCAAGGCATCCCCTTACTCACCGTTGCTGGGGACACTTTCCCTTCTCGCGTCAGTGCCAGCTTACTCAATTATATTGGGCTGGCTGAATGTATTTGTGCGGACTGGGACGCACTGGAACAACGTGCGATTGCGCTGGCGAATACCCCTTCTGCTTCGGCAGCACTCAAAGCCAGATTAAAAAAGCAGGCAGGCGTATTATTCGAGCCTCAGGTTTTTTGCCTTCAGCTGGAACAGGCTTACCGGCAACTCTTATCCTAGTTTAGCCAGACTCACCGGCACTGACCGACAACACACCTGCCGCCAAGATACAACATCCGCCAACCATCTCAATCAGGGACATGGTTTCGTGCGCAAGGAAATAAGCAGCAATGGCAGCGACGATGAGCTCGGACATAAATAATACGGATGCCTGAATGGCAGGTATTTTTGTGACGCCATATTGAACCAGCAGTGTCGCTGAAACCAGTAGCACAGCAATGATCAGCAACAGGCTAAATGCATCCATACCAGGGAGCGTGCTGTGCATCAGCGATAATCCATTTACTCCCCCCTGCCATAGCAAGACCACCAACGCCAAAGCGAACACGCCAAGCCAAACCAGCATGCCTTTTGCTGCAATCGTGAGATGGGTCGAGAAACGTGTCATCACATTGGTGATAGAGAAGCCTATGCCGGCAGACAACGCCAGCCAGTCTGAAGCAGATTGCGGCCATGGCCATATCCATTGACCATTTGTCAGCATCAATATTGCACCAAGCAAAGACAAAATGATCGCCAGCAATTGTGGTTTATGCCATGGTTCTTTTAACCAGACCCGCGCCAATAACAGCGTCCACAGCGGGGACAAGTAAAACAGTAGCATGACCCGCATCACTTCACCGTCAATCACCGCCAGCACATAGGCCAGATTGGTCCAGCCTGCCACGGCACTTAACCAGTATGCTGAAACCGGAATCTGCGGGATGAACTTTAGACGTCGCCAGAACAGCATTCCGCCCAATATCAATGCCAGGCTATAACTTAACAGGCTGGATTGCACACCGGATAAACCAGCGTCGTTTAGCAAACGGTAGGGATACCAGATCACGCCCCAGCATAATGCACCATAGATCAATGCCAGAGAAGCCGTATATTTTTGGCGGGAAGCTTTTTGTTTATGTGACAGGCTCACTTATAATACACACCTATGAATCCAAATTTAAACCTACTCCAACCCTACCCATTTCAACGCCTGCGCGATCTTTTCCAGGGGTTGACACCGAACCCGGCATTCAACCATGTCAACCTTTCGATTGGAGAACCTAAACACGCGACGCCCACCATCATCAGCGAAGCGCTCGCAAAGAACCTGAGTGGATTGGCCAGCTATCCTACCACAATCGGTATCCCCGCCTTGCGTGAAGCGATCAATGAATGGTTACAGCGGCGGTACAAAATACCAGCACTCAATATCGACAAAGCCATTTTGCCCGTCAATGGTAGCCGTGAAGCACTGTTTGCTTTTGCACAAGCAGTCATTGATACCAATGTAGCTGAGCAACCAGTGGTCATTTCTCCCAACCCGTTTTACCAGATTTATGAAGGAGCGGCATTCCTGGCAAGCGCACAGCCTTACTTTGTCAATACCACGCCAGAGAATGACTTCGCCATGGACCTGACCCAGGTGCCAGTTGATATCCTCAAACGCACCCAATTAGTATTTGTGTGCAGCCCGGGCAACCCTTCCGGCAAGGTCATGGATATCGACGCCTGGAAAACGCTGTTTGAACTCTCTGACCAGTATGGATTTGTCATAGCATCAGACGAATGCTATTCAGAAATTTATTTTGATGAGAATCATCCGCCAGTGGGGGCATTGCAGGCGGCACACCAGCTAGGACGCGACTTTAGCCGTGTCGTCATGTTTAGCTCACTCTCCAAACGCTCCAACGTGCCCGGAATGCGCTCGGGATTTGTGGCAGGTGATGCTGACATCGTTGAAAAGTTTGCGCTTTACCGCACTTACCATGGCTGCGCCATGAACCCTGCCGTACAGGCAGCCAGTATCGTGGCATGGAATGACGAAGCGCATGTCATACATAACCGTGCGCTTTACAGCGAAAAATTTAATGCCGTGACTCCAGTCTTACAACAGGTATGGCACAAAACCCAATTACCCGATGCCGCATTTTACCTGTGGATCAATACAGAACAAGACGATACAGTGGTCGCTAAGCAACTGTATCAAGCGTTGAATATTACTGTATTGCCAGGCTCCTTCCTCGCACGCGAGGCTCACGGCATCAATCCTGGCAAAGGATTTATTCGTATGGCCTTGGTCGCATCCACTGAAGAAACTATTTCTGCAGCAAACAGGATCAAGCAGTATATTAAGTAGTCCGATAGACAACTAAATAAAAA
>DATMSK010000057.1:0-7676 GCA_035565395.1 Methylophilus sp.
CGATCTTTTTTATTTCCGGCCAATCAGACTAAACGAGCTGGTTCTTGATGGCATAATGCGTAATATCCGCATTGTGTTTCAGATGCATCTTCTCAAGTAAGCGCGTACGATACATACTCACCGTTTTGACCGACAAAGCCAATTTATCGGCAATTTCACTGACAGAAAGCCCGGAAGCAATCAGGCGCATGACCTGGAATTCACGGTCTGACAATACTTCATGCGGGGCAATGCTATGATCGGTCCCCACCTGC
Source organism: Methylophilus sp. (assembly GCA_035565395.1). GTDB lineage: Bacteria > Pseudomonadota > Gammaproteobacteria > Burkholderiales > Methylophilaceae > Methylophilus. The sequence continues at coordinate 255 of DATMSK010000057.1, forward strand.
TCTGCCAGGATTTCTGCCACATTGGGGGTAATGTATTTCTTGCCCTTGGCCAAGGTGTGAATAGCCGTTAGCAACTCTTCAGAGGCGGTGTGTTTGCATAAATAACCGGATGCTCCGGAACGGATGGAGCGCACTGCATATTGCTCCTCCATATACATCGATAACATCAGGATATTGAGCGCAGCATTTTCACGCTTGATCAGCTTGAGTGCCTCAATACCGGTTTTATCTGGCAATGAAATATCCAGCAGCATGACATCAGCCGCCAATTCCCGTACGCATTTAATGGCCTGCGCTACATTCTCTGCCTCACCGACGACTTCAATGTCGCCACTCGCAACTAATATCTGCTTGATACCAGAGCGTAAAATAGCGTGGTCATCGACAATAATGACTTTAATTTTAGTATCCAAGCTGTCCCCTCATATGCCAATGTCGTATTGGTCTTATCATGCATACAATTTATTGTAAAACGCCCAAGCCATTCTGTCACGATGCAATAGCAATGAATGGCGCCCGTACCTGGATACAGGTACCTGAACCATTTGCAGCAGCTACAATCTGACACTCTCCACCCAATGCTGCTGCGCGCTCTTGCATCCCGCGCAAACCAAACGAGTTAGGCTTGATTTTATCTGCGGGGGCGATTCCCACGCCATTATCGGAAATGGTCATCAACAAAGTTTGATCAACCAGTGACAGCTCAACCGAAACCTGATCGGCTTGTGCATACTTGGCAATATTGGAAAGCGCTTCCTGGCAAATACGGAACAACGCCATCGACTCATCCGGGTCGCATTCCAGATCGCGGCAATCGGTCACGAATATGGCCGAAACACCTAATTGTTTTTTGAATTGGCTGACCTGCCAGTCCAGCGCATCAACCAAGCCCAGATCCAGGATATTTGGGCGCAAGTTACCTGAAATCCTATGCACAGCATCAAAGGTTTGATCAATAATGGCCTGCAGCATATTCGCCTGTTCGAGGTTCACTGGCTGGCCTTCTTCAATTTGCTGGATAATGGTAGAAAGGCCCAACTTCATGGCAGTAAGATTACCGCCAAGATCATCGTGAATTTCACGCGCAATACTGACGCGCTCCTGCTCCTTGACCTGGTGAATATGTGCGGTCAGTGCCTGCAAGTCGCGCCTGGCCTGCTCGATCTCCTGCTTCTCGTGTTTGCTTTGGCTGATATTCAGCATGATGCCATCCCACTGCACAGCGCCCTGCCCCAAATCACGAACAGTCGCCCGGATATTGACCCATTTCATGTCCTGCCAATCGGCAATCCATATCCTGCCCTCCCAATCCAGGCGCTTATGCTGCTTGGCAGACTTTTGCAGTTTTTGCTTGAACTGGCTGGCAGAATGTTCTTCCATCGCATTAAACAAAGTATGCGCATCTTTGAGCAAAGCCGCGGCAGGAATCCCCAGCAAAGCTTCACATCCCTCACTCAGATAAGTAAATACAATTTGCGCATCCGCTGTCATATGCATTTGGAACACCAGCCCGGGAATGCTGGAAACAATCGCTGAAAATCTGCGCTCGCTTTCATGTAAGGCATCCTTGACACTATCAGCAGGTGTGTTGGCGACAGATGAACTTACAGCAGGTGAAGGGATAAAGGGAGTGGACAATTGGCACCTCAATCAAGATGCTAATTAGCATAGCATGCCAAAGCGCGGCTGGGTATGCCTGCTACCGTTTTATGAGGCAGGTGCTTGAATACGGTGACGTACTTGCAAAATAGTTACGGGTTGGCTTGCAGGTCTATTTCAGTCATCACGCGGTTTTTACCACTCTTTTTAGCCAGGTACATTGCCTGGTCAGCCCGCAGCAAGATCGTTGCCACGTCATCCTCAACCTTAAACAGCGCTACACCGGCACTAAAAGTGATCAAAAGTTTCTGGTTATTGCCCAGGAAGTATTCCTTGGTCAGCGAGCGCTGTAAGCGCGCCATGGTCACCACCGCTTCGTCCAGATTAGTATTAGGCAGTATGACCACAAACTCCTCACCCCCCATTCTGGTCACAATATCCGTTGGCCTGACGGCACGTTTGATGACGCCAGCCAGATGCTTGAGAGCAGAATCCCCCGCAGCATGGCCATGTTGGTCATTGAGCATCTTGAAATTATCAATATCAAGCAAAGCGACACTGAGTGACTCACCATTACGACGGTGACGGGCAATTTCGGTATTGAAGGCTTCATCCATGCCGCGCCGGTTAAGCACGCCTGTCAATTGGTCAATCCGCACGACTTCACTCAATTGCTGCAACTCTTCTTGCAACTTATGCATCCGCAGCTGGGCATCACTTGCTGCACGCTGCTGGTTAAGCAAATCATCACGCGAACGCATGATATCCGTCTGCATGACGGAAGTATCTTGCATCAGATGGTTGACCAACTCATTGATTTTAATCAGGTCGTCAGTTTTTGATAGCTCTTGGGCATAGCTTTCAATTTTTCCGCTATAAAGCTCACTGGCCTCGCCCATATATTTCAGCCTATCAATAAACGTACTAATCATGGCTTTAAACGAATTCCGGGCTTCAATCAGGCTATGTTTAACTAGGCTTTGTTTATAGACGACTTCCTTGAGGCTTTTTTCTGCCTGCTTGAGCTTGGTTCTATCCAACGGACCACTGATAATGGATTGCACCGCATATACCTGCCCACTCAGCCAGCTATCTTCAGCCACCAGTTCGCCAATATTGGAAAGTAGCAAATGCAACAAATCGATAATATCGCCACGTACATCGTCTTCCTTGGCACCGATCACTTCCACACGCATTAGCAAGGCCTTTAGTGACTTGGCCAAAGCCTCCCACTCCTTAAGTTTTTTGGCACGCTCCGTACTTTCCTGTAAAGCCAATGCGTCTTTTTGCAAATCTGGATAGCCTTCCAACCGCGGAATCAATCCTAGTTGCAAAGTCTGTTTCAGCAAGGTTTGCAAGATAGTAAAAGCGCCATGAAACTGCTGTACATCGCTGGGAAAACTGGCTGCCTCCCCGGCAGCCGCATCCACCACGCTCGATGGTGCTTCGGAGGCAGACAAATTAGCAACATCCGTTAAGGGAACACCTTCAACACGCGCGTCTGCCGGCAACCAGTGATTTGCCATTCCGATCAACTTATCAGCCAAGGTCTCGTCGTTGCCAAAATTGATTAGCACACGCTCCAGGGTCTCGCGCTTTCTGGTAGCATCCACTCCACTACGCTTATCATCCAGACCAAGCAATAAGGTACGGATCGCTTTAGGCCATTTGGTGGAGTGATTGAGCTGTTGCTGCATGGTCTCAGTCAGTAATTCAACTAATCCCTGCCAGTTATCCTGCTTGAGCAGTTTTTCCCAACGGTTAATCCAGTTGGTTTGCTCCAGAGAATCATGTGGCAACTGTTTAAGCGCTTTGCGCAAGGCGCTAGCTGCATCCTCCTTTGCCGGTTTACCCGCAACCTCAAAATAAATTTGCGTGTAATTGTCCGGTGTCGGCTCCACGCGGCGGGCGGCCATTTGTTTAATGGTCTCACGGGCGATTTCCGAGGCGGTCATGGGGATACCGTTAACTGACATAATCATTACCACAATATTGGTTGAAAATACGGATCATTATGCAATGAAAGAATCGGCATTTATGCCACTATAAGAAGGTAGATTATTGGTCATTTCCAATACTTCAATGCAGCTAGGTAAATCAGCCGTACGAAAAAATAAGGCAGTGCAACCTGCTTTTTGCGTTACAATAGCGTCCGCGGGCCTCCCCGCATTGTAAGGTAGCCAACCTGGTCAGGTGCGGAAGCAAGCAGCCACAACTATCAAGCAAGTGCCGGGGGTTGGGCTCGCCCCTTTCCATCTTGCCTCTCCGCTGACGAAATACTCAACATGCCATCAATTAGTTGATATCAAGTCGAGCATGAGCTGGCAATTTAAGCTAAAGTACAGGTTTGCCTTATAGCCTTAATCAGTAGAGTGCGCGATGTCTTACCAAGTATTGGCGCGTAAATGGCGCCCTAAATCCTTTGGCAGTCTGGTCGGACAAGACCATGTTGTTCAGGCATTAAGCAATGCCTTGAGCCAGCAGCGTCTGCACCATGCCTATTTGTTTACCGGAACCCGCGGCGTTGGTAAAACAACACTCTCCCGTATCCTGGCAAAGTCCCTCAATTGTGCCACAGGCATTACCGCAAACCCATGTGGTGAATGCGAAGCTTGCCGCGCGATTGATATTGGCCGCTATGTCGATTATGTTGAGATGGACGCGGCTTCTAACCGCGGCATTGCTGATATGGTCAGCCTGCTGGAACAGGCCATTTACGCACCATCCTCCGGCCGCTTCAAGGTCTACATGATAGACGAAGTGCATATGCTGACCAAAGAAGCGTTTAATGCAATGCTGAAAACGCTCGAAGAGCCTCCAGCGCACGTCAAATTCATACTGGCGACCACTGATCCGCAAAAAGTCCCGGTCACTATCCTCTCGCGCTGTTTGCAATTCAACTTGCGCCAAATGGCGAGCAGCACCATTACCTCCCATTTACAAGACATTCTGGGGCAGGAGGATATTCAGTTTGAACCTCCTGCGCTGCAACTGATTGCACGTGCTGCCAATGGCAGTATGCGTGATGCCTTATCACTGACTGACCAGGCAATTGCCTACGGCAACCAGTCGGTACGTGAGAGTGATGTCCGCAGCATGCTGGGCGCAATTGACCAAAGCTACCTGTATGACTTACTTCGCGCACTGATTGCCAATGATGCTGCGACCTTGCTGAATATTGCCCAGCAAATGGAATCGCGCAGTATCGGTTTTGAAAGCGCCCTGAATGACCTGGCCGCCTTGCTGCACTTGCTAGCCGTCGTGCAATACAGTCCGCAGGCGATTGCCGATGACCATCCGGAACGGCAGACACTACTAGACCTGGCGTCTCAACTGAGCGCAGAGATGCTGCAGCTGTATTACCAGATTGCTATCCTGGGTCACCGTGATATCGGCCTGGCCCCAGATGCGTATGCTGGGTTCACCATGACCCTGCTGCGCATGTTGGCATTTAAAGCAGATGCCATGGCGCCGACAGCCCCCGTAGCGGGCAATGGCGGCTCGCCACAAGAAGGGCCGTCACGAGGCAATGTGACAGGTGGTGGCGCACGCGCTGCACTTGCACAAAGCCGGCAATTGAGCGGTCAGCAGCCATCTTTCACAGGAAGCAGGCAAGCACCTGCGCCTATGGAGCCACCGCCAATAGCCGCTGAAATATCTCCCGCAACGGCTTCACCTGCGCCAGCAACAATCGAGATCACAACCACGGCAATCCCTGAGATTGCCCAGATCCCGCAACAGGCGTTTTCACAACCTGTGGTCGCAGCTGACAACTCGTCACTGGCATGGGATGGTAACTGGCGCGCACTGGTAGAAAATCACTTGAGTAAACTTGGATTAGTGCGTGCGCTGGCACAGAATTGTGAACTGGTGAACTTTGATAATGATGAAATTACCTTACGCATCAGTGAACCACATAAACATCTAGCCAGTGCCAACTACCTGGAAAAGCTCAATGCTGCATTGAATAATCATTTTGGCCGTCGATTAAAATTGAATATGACTACAGGCCAAGAAGTGAACACCCCCGCCAGGCAGCTAGCCATTGAAAAAGCCGAATTGCAGGATCAGGCCACCCAGGCGATTATGGACGACCGCTTTGTACAAGGCCTGATGCAGGAAATGGGCGCGACCATTGTGCCCAACTCGATTAAACCTCTACATTAACCACAGTAACCTTAGGAGTAGACAATGATGAAAGGTGGCATGGGCAACATGATGAAACAGGCCCAGATGATGCAGGCTAACATGCAGAAAGCACAAGCTGAACTTGCAAACACTGAAGTCGAAGGGATTGCCAGCAACGGCATGGTAAAGATCACCATGACCTGTAGCAACGATGTCAAGCGCGTGCAAATTGACGATGCGGCCATGGATGACAAGGAAACACTGGAGGATTTGATTTTAATTGCCCTCAAAGACGCCAGGACCAAAGCAGAAGCAACCAGCGCTGCCAAAATGGGTAATATCATGCCAGCTGGCTTTAAACTACCGTTCTAACTGGGACTCAGGTTTGAATAATCCAGCGGTTCTCGAACAGCTTATTAGTGCCCTGCGCTGCTTGCCAGGAGTGGGGCCAAAGTCATCCACACGAATGGCTTATCATTTGCTGCAACGTGATCGCGAAGGCGCGAAAAAGCTCGCCGCCAGCCTGCAACAGGCGCTCGATAAACTGGCACACTGTGACTACTGCAATAACTTCAGTGAACATACTGTATGCAGTTTGTGCCAGGATAACCACCGTGACAAATCCGCTTTATGTGTTGTGGAGATGCCCACTGACCTGATGATGCTGGAAAACACGCGTAGCTATCAGGGACAATATTTCGTACTCATGGGCAAACTATCCCCAATGGATGGTATTGGCCCTAAAGACATCCATCTCGACAAGTTGCTGAAGCGTGCGCAAGATGGCGAGATCCACGAAGTCATACTGGCCACCAACTTTACTTCTGAAGGCGAAGCCACGGCCCACTATATCGGCCAGATGCTCAAATCCCGTGGCATCCGCGTCAGCCGCATTGCCCGTGGACTGCCGATGGGCGGCGAAATCGAGTATGTGGATAGCGGCACACTGTCGACTGCTCTGCTGGAACGCAAAGCCGTGACTTAGCCACGATTACCTCCAAGCTACTTTCCATCCATAGTCAGCGTACCTTATTGACGTATTAACCCATCCCCTCTCCCAGTTTTCCGCACCAATTTGATGCAGACAATTAGATGGTTTCGTGGCTTTTATGCCCGCTCATCCAGTAAATAAACCCCACTTCCTGTCGTTATAGTAATCATGTGATCTGTCACGGCAGCCATGCATAAAATGCATGGCGATGACTGCGTCCGCCTGCTACAACCCTATAAAAGCAAAGTGATTGACCATGGAACTATTTCTGCATACCTTCGACGCTGATAGCCACACCAACCTGGAAAGCCCGCATTATTCCGGCATTAATAAAACGTCATTCAGTTATCACACCGAAGCGGAACTATTACAGATACTAGACCAGATCATCGCCCAGGAATCAGCGCATACTCTTAGAGATACCTGGGTACTGATTTCTGAAGACAATCAACCTGTCGCTCCCGTGGAGGCATTGCAGGCAACGATGTCCTTCAATACATTCTATGCCCGCCACAAATATCCCTGGCTCTTGTCTGACCTTGAGCCTCATGTGCAAATGCACTACCAGCCTATTGTAGATTTTGGCCAAGGTGGCAAGGTTTTTGGCTTTGAAGCGCTGTGTCGCCTAAAAACACCTGAAGGCAAGTGGTTAAATGGTATGGAGGCGTTTGCACTTGCTGCAGAGGTCAAGCGTACTCACGAAC
>DATMSK010000058.1:0-9437 GCA_035565395.1 Methylophilus sp.
CGATCAAGCTTTTTCCGGAACCCAGTGATCCGGACAACGTCCGTTACAAGGTCATTTTCCTCAACAATGTATTCACGTTTGCCGGTCTTGTCTCGCTGACCATGAGCTTCTTCCGCTGGAACAGCCAGCCGCTCCTTGGCAAAATAGACTTGTTATTTGGTTGCCTGGCTTTCGCATTACTCTGGGGGCTACACCGTTATAAAAAAAACATAGAACTGGTTTCCAGTATTGCCTTGTGGTTATGCTTTGTTCAGTTCCTGACTGTGTTTTTTATCGCTACCGATAGTGCTTCCCGCAGTGCCTTGTTGCTCATCATCCTGGCGGCTGCGTTTTACCTGAAAGGCCGCGTCACAGGTTATTACATGTTAGCCATCTTGCTGATATTGGTTGTGGGCAACCACATGATTCAAATATTCCCTTCCGATTATCATCACCTCGACATCCTGAGCCTGTGTTTTTATCTTTTAGCCCAGTTTTTTATTATCCGTAATTATGAGTGTTTACGTGAATCGCAAACCAGCCACTTGAAGGCGCTGAATGTCAACCTGGAAGCCCTGGTAAAACAACGCACAGACCAATTGGCTGCAGCCAATACCGCATTGGAATTCGAAAAAGAGAACCTGAAGCGCCTCTCAAGCACGGACCATTTAACCGGCCTGAGCAACCGTCATCACTTCGAAACCGTGTTTGCGGAACACACGCCCGTCTCTCACAAAAAGATGACTGACGCCCTCATTCTGATAGACATCGACCACTTTAAAAAGATCAACGATACCTATGGCCATGTGTTGGGAGACACAGTGATTAAAGCCGTCGCCGGCTGCATCAAAAAACATAGCCGGATTTCTGATATCACCGTACGCTGGGGCGGCGATGAGCTGATTATTTACGCCCCACGTACAACACTTAAACAGGCAACACGGTTGGCAGAAAAGGTACGCCATCAAATTCATGCCATGCACCTTGCCGGTATAGGCTCCATTAGCATCAGTGCAGGGGTTGCCGTATTACATCCTGGAGACACCCTGTCACAATTATTGCAGCGGGCTGACCATGCATTGTATGCAGCCAAGCAGGCAGGACGTAATAGTGTACATGCAGCAGCGCTGGACTAAGCCTTAACAATTAGGTACCTTTGCCACATCCTGTTTTTTGTAGCGCCCATGATACTTAGAAAAGCTGTTGCAGTCCTTACCTTCGCTTGCCTGCAACTATTATGCAGCCCTGCCTTGCATGCCGAGCAATGGCAAACAGTACCAGGCCGCGAAAAATTCCTGACGGTTTCTGTCGACCTCGACTCATTGCAAGTCGGCCAGCATGAAGACATGATTTTCTTCAAGCTCAGGGCAGACGATCACGACGACACCATTGCCACACGTTTTGTACAAGCCTCGTGTAGTGAATTTTCGATGGAGGTAGAGCGCGAATCGGTGTTCCATAAATCGACCCAGACATCAGAAGCCCTGGACTGGAAAGGCAACCCGGCGCTCACGGGCCACCCTGAATTTGCCGAGGCCAGGCTATCTTTCTGGGGCGTCACACAGGCATACGGGCAAGCCATTTCCCTGGCATGCCGCCGGACGGGTAACCGGGCACCTGAGCAGTTACAAAGCCTGTTACCGGAAAACTGTGCAGTGAATCATCCATTACGCAAAGTGGCGTGTGCTAACCACGCCAGTTGGCGAGCAAATTACAAACTATACTTTTCACGCTCGCATGACGTGATTCATAACTGCGGGATTTCCGAAGAGCGCATGACCAAACAAGCAGCCTGGCTCATTAAAAGCGTCATGCGCTGCAAAGATGAGGGCTGTGGTAATGAAATCCTGGAAAACTGGATACACAAACGTGGGCAGGATATCGCCAACGTGATTCATATGCAGAAAAATACGTCTACCGCCTGGAATGCATCAACCCAGCCAGCGCCATTATGTGAATCACTCAATCAGGCTGACCAGGCGATTGCCAGCCTGCAGACTGAAGAGATTTATGCCAAAGCCAAATACCTGGGATGCCTGAAACGTGAAACCGCAAGATTACGCGCAACCAACACCCCCGCCGGGACACTGGCTCAACAGGCAGAACAATTATGCGAAGGACCATTTCAGGAGTGGCATGATGCCATCTCCAAACAATCCGCAATGCGCGACTAAACCATAGGGCTTGTCACCCATAGTGCATCGCATTAGCTGCCACAGCGTCGTGCACGAAACATGAAGACAGCATACAGGCCAAACAGGATAAAACTGATCAAGCCAAGTTGCGGCAATGTCAGCCCAAGAAATGTCCAGTCTATGGCGGCACAATCCCCCGTGCCACGGAATACCAGGGTTAGCGCTTTTTTAAGCGGGAAGTTTTCAAACATATAGTCAAAACCAACGCCACAATCGGCAATGATCTCTTCTTTATGTGCTTGTAGCCACCAATGGCGAATGGCTACACCCGCGCCGCCCAGTGCGGTCAGTACCTCGAGTAAAGCCAGCCCGGCATGTAACCAGGATTGAGGAGAAACAAAAGCATGCACCAGGAACAACGCTCCCAGGCTCATAAAAACAATACGCTGCGAGATACAGAGCGGACAGGGTTCCAGCTGGTTTTGTACTTGTATGAATAAAGCCAGTGCGACAATACCGAACCCAGCCAGGAATCCAAGCACATAGCCGCCACGACCGTTAAACCACTGACACATTGCATCCTCCTGCACGTTGATGAAGCTCAAATTGTAATAGATAACGTGCTTATGATGCGGCCTGATTCAATAACGTTCCATGATTTAGCTGCGCTATGAACTCGCAGGCGTGCCGTTGGGCTGTTGCATGGCAGACTTTTGTCTGACTTCGTGATGTTTTTTCTTGTAATACTGCGCAATCCGCTTCACATAGTCACGCGTCTCAGGATAAGGCGGGATTCCCCGGTATCTGAGTACCGCGTTTTCGCCCGCGTTATAGGCAGCTGCAATCAACTCAACATCCCCTTTGAAATAGCCAATCAACCAGCGCAGATAAGACAGGCCACCTTTAATATTCTGCTCAGGATCATACGCATCTTTGACATGAAACCTGGCTTGCGTATCAGGCATTAACTGCATCAATCCCTGTGCTTTTTTGCGAGAAGTCGCATTAGGATTAAAGCCAGACTCCACCGCGATCACGGCCATGGCAAAGTCCACGTCCACACCATAGTCTGGTGCATGTTTCTTTACGAGCTGGTATACCGGGCCACGTTTGCGGAAGAGTATCTGGGCAGCTGAATGAGCGTGTTTCTGCATACAGGCCGGCAGTTTTGCCAGCTCGGGATTGCCTGGCTCTTTATCCAGCCACTCCATGGCATCACGGTGACCCTGTATCGCAGCCAGGCTAAAAAAGCGTGCCGCAACATCATGATTGACCTCCACCCCTTTACCCATGCTGTAAAACCAACCCATGGCAAATTGTGCATCGGCATCACGCGACTCGCCAGCAAGGGCACAATAATGGGCATGGGCCTGCTCATAACTGTTAAGCCCCAGTGCGTTCTTGGTACCCGTTGCCAGGCTCACCTGGAGTTTGATCAGTTGCTTATATGCGTCATTCCTAATCACTGATTGCTCACGGCTGTAGCTGGAAAGCGGCTCACTTGGCGCAAGAACGGGTTTATCTTCCCCGGCGGATACTGCCTGCACCTCTTCCGCCAATGCGCGCTCGGTCACTTCATCGTCTGCATAAGACAAAGCTGGCGAGCATACGCAAGATAGCGCAAGCAACAAGAAACTACTACGCGCAAGGGATATGTGTATTTTCAATGACATGTAGCCACCATAAAAGTATGAAGATGAATAGCGCCAAGGCACTTGACTCATATTGAATGACCCATAAACGCACCCAAAGTGCCCTTAACGGCCATCCAAAGTTCAAGTGCGCAAAAACCATCCAGCGTACAAGTTATTTTTTATATTGGTCTTTAGTGGTCATGCTCAGCAAAAGCATAGCCAAACATCCACAGGCTGATGGATAATGTGTAGCTATGGCTAACCTGTTATCGACCTCCTCCAAACAAATCTTGAGTGTCAGCGACCTGACGCGATTGACTAAAGAGCTGCTGGAAACCAGCTTTCCGCTGTTCTGGATCAATGGTGAAATCTCCAATTTCACGCGTGCAGCCAGTGGTCACTGGTATTTCTCACTGAAAGATGACAGGGCCCAGGTACGCTGCGTGATGTTTAAGGGCCGTAACAGCCTGATAGAAACCATGCCACGTGAAGGTGACCTGATCGAAGCGCGTGCCACTGTGACACTGTATGAAGCGCGCGGTGACTTTCAACTGACCATAGAGTTTTTGCAGCCGGCGGGTTTGGGCAGGTTATACGAGGCTTTTGAGCAACTCAAACAGCGCCTGCAAGCGCAAGGGCTATTCGATGCATCCCGAAAAAAAGCGATACCGGCCAATCCACAACGCATAGGCGTGGTGACTTCACCCGACGCGGCAGCGTTACGCGATGTATTGACGGCCATACGCCGCCGCTACCCCGGCATGGGAGTCATTATTTACCCCACGCCCGTGCAAGGCAAAGGTTCGGCCGAACTGATTGCACAGGCAATACAATTGGCCGACCAGCGGCAAGAAGTCGATACACTGCTGATTTGCCGCGGTGGAGGCAGTATTGAAGATTTGTGGTCTTTTAATGAAGAAATTGTCGCACAAGCAATTGCTGCTTGCTGCTTGCCAACCATTAGCGGGGTGGGCCATGAAACCGACTTTACCATTGCAGACTTTGTGGCAGACTTACGCGCAGCCACCCCGACAGCAGCCGCAGAATTAGCCTGCCCTGACCAATCACAATTGCGCCAGCAAGTAGAACAATCCCGGCTACGCCTGATGCGTGCCATGCAATCTCTGTTACGCCAGCATGCGCAAACACTGGATTATCTGTCGCGCCGCCTGGTGTCGCCAGCGCAGCAGTTGCAGCAGCAAAAACAGGTGCTTCAGCAATGGCAACATCGCCTGCAATTATCCATGCAGCAATACCTGCAATCGCACCGCCGCAAACTGGAGCACTGTGCCACCAGCCTGCAACAACTGAATCCGCACCAGGTGCTGGCACGCGGTTACGCCATCGTGCAGCAACAAAACGGTCGTGCAGTGACTGATACCGCCCAACTGACAGTAGGCGAAAGTTTGCAGCTGACCTTGCACCGCGGACAGGCCGCAGTCGTGGTAACACAATCACCTATCAACAAAAAATAACCTTCCGTGTATGGTTCTGTGAAGCTTAAGCTTGTGGCTTAATCTCGCAAAAAACGGGTGATAAAGTCGAATATTTCTGTCAAAAGGTGTTATTTCTGTCAAAGTTTTTGGTGAAGCCTTAAAATTAACCGATAATAATCGTTTGTCTTCAGCTGTTCACACAATGGACCATACAAAAAATCAAGCGGCGCTCCATACCATGGCGCTCGCCGCACTTGGTGTTGTTTTCGGGGATATCGGCACCAGCCCCTTGTATACGATGAAGGAAGTGTTTGCTGTTGGCCATCACCCGCTGTTGCTGACACAAGACAATGTCTATGGCATTTTGTCACTGATCACCTGGGCTTTGCTGCTAATCGTTTCTTTCAAATATGTGGCATTTATCATGCGTGCCGACAACCGTGGCGAAGGCGGTATCATGGCCTTGCTGTCACTGGCAAGCCGTTATGCAGGCGGTGACCCCGAACAACGCAAACGCATCATGATGCTGGGCATTATCGGTGCCTGCATGTTTTATGCCGATGGCATGATTACGCCGGCCATTTCGGTATTGTCTGCGGTGGAAGGACTGGAAGTCGCCGCACCTCAACTCGATAGCTGGATTGTGCCAATTACATTGTGCGTATTGTTTGGGCTGTTCTGGGCGCAAAGCAAGGGCACCGCGGTCGTCGGCGCATTTTTTGGCCCGATTATGCTGACCTGGTTTGCCGTGCTGGGCATACTTGGCGTGCTCAACATCACCCACCACCCAGAAATCCTCAAAGCCCTGAGCCCGGTTTACGCCTTCCTGTTTTTTTATACCCAACCCAAAATTGCTTTTATTGCCTTAGGTGCGGTCGTACTGGCGGTGACGGGCGCTGAGGCACTTTACGCGGACATGGGCCATTTTGGCCGCAAACCAATCCGCCTGGCCTGGTTTTTGTTTGTCCTCCCAGCCCTGATTTGCAATTACTTTGGTCAAGGTGCACTGATCCTGGCAGAACCAGAATCCATCCAGAACCCGTTTTACCACCTGGCACCAGATTGGGCATTGTTCCCACTCATTATCCTGGCGACGCTGGCCACCGTAATTGCCTCACAGGCCGTGATTACCGGCGCTTTTTCCGTCTCCCGCCAGGCCTTGCAACTGGGTTTCATCCCCCGAATGCATGTGTCACACACTTCAGAACAAACTGAAGGCCAGGTATATATGCCACGCGTCAATTGGGGCCTGATGGTCGCAGTAATGGGGCTGGTCTTGATTTTTGGCAGTTCAGGCGACCTCGCTGCCGCATATGGCATTGCAGTGACAGGTGACATGGTCATCACGACCCTGCTGGCTGCGGTTGTATTCCATCATTTGTGGGGATGGAGCAAGCTCAAGACTGCCACACTGATTACTACTTTTCTAGTGATAGACCTTTCCTTCTTTGCTGCCAATATCCTCAAGATTCCTGATGGTGGCTGGGTACCATTGCTGATAGGCCTGATTATTTTTACACTCATGCGCACCTGGAAAACGGGCCGCAGACTGCTCTATGGCATCCTCAAGTCTGAGTCCATGGAGTTGATTCCTTTTATCCAGGCCATTGGTGCACACCCCCCTGCCCGCGTCAACGGCACTGGCGTGTTCATGACTCCCAACCCGGACGGTGTTCCACATGCTTTGCTGCATAACCTCAAGCACAACAAGGTGTTGCACGAAAACATGATTATCCTGACAGTGCGTTTTGAGGACTATCCTTACACCAGCCAGGAAGAGCGCGTATCGGTAGAAGCATTGCCGTATGGTTTTTACCGGGTAACGATACGTTACGGCTATATGGATGAACCCGACCTGCCAAGAGACCTGGCGTTGACAGAACCATTTGGCCTCAGCATGGATACCATGGATACTTCATTCTTTATCGGCAAGGAAATCCTGATTGCTTCAGACAAGCCTGGCATGTCCTTCTGGCGTAAAAAGATTTTCATTGGCCTGTTTCGCACCGCGGAAACCATTACCAACCAGTTTAAATTGCCTCCAAACCGCGTGGTTGAACTGGGGTCGCAGGTTAAAATCTAAGAGAAAACCGTGAGCCACTATGCTGTGCTTAAACTAACCAGCCAGTCAGCAGAAAGGAAGACTATGTTCAATATTAAAACCATGACTGTCGCAGTGATGTGCGCCCTGCTGTCAGCCTGTGCCAGCACGACCAGCAACAGTGTATCTGGCGTACAACGCAGCCAGTTCCTGTTACTGCCATCAGCCACCGTCGACAAGATGTCGGCACAGTCCTATACACAAACCCTGCAGGATGCACAGAAGAAAAGTACACTGAATGCAGATAAAGCGCTGTTGAATCGAGTAACCACCATTTCGCACCGCCTGATTGCCCAGGTGGGTGTATTCAGGCCTGATGCCACCAAATGGAAATGGGAAGTCAATGTTGAAAAAAACGACCAGCTCAATGCCTATTGCATGCCGGGTGGCAAGATCATGGTGTTTTCTGGCCTGGCAGATAAATTAAACGCTACTGACGATGAACTGGCAGCGGTGATTGGTCATGAAATATCGCATGCCTTGCGTGAACATGGTCGCGAACGTATGTCACAGGCTTATGTACAACAATTTGGCTTGCAGGCACTCGCTGCATATGTCGGCGGCACAGCAGGCAATATGGCCGCCCAGGGAGCAAACATGGGTAGCCAGCTGCTATTCTCTTTACCCAATGGCCGAGAACAGGAGCGTGAAGCCGACCGCATGGGTCTTGAACTGGCAGCCCGCGCCGGTTATAACCCGGAAGCTGCAGTGAGCTTGTGGAAAAAAATGATGGCTGCCAGCAAGGATGCGCCACCTGAATTCCTGAGCACTCACCCCTCCAGCGAGAACCGGATCAAGGATCTGCAAGCACTCACCCCAAAAGTCATGCCGCTCTACCTAGCGGCCAAAAACAAATAAACGCTTGCTTACGGGGCTGACAGAACTCTGCGGCCCCTGACCCATCAAAATTAGGTTAAAATTTCGGGTTTCACTGTTATTTAACCGAATTAGAGAACATCATGGATCCACGTCAAAGTATTATTGAAGCGGCTTTTGAAGACCGCGCCAACATCAACCCGGCCAATGCCCCAGCTGATATCAAAGCCACAGTGGCTTCTGTATTGGATGATCTGGATGCAGGTAAACTGCGTGTCGCGAGCCGTATTGGTGATACTCAACAGTGGGAAACACACCAGTGGATCAAGAAAGCCGTATTGCTGTCATTCCGCCTCAAAGACAACTACCTGATGGATGATGGTGTCACCCGTTACTTTGATAAAGTGGATCCAAAGTTTGCCGATTACACTGAAGAAGATTTCAAGGCAGGTGGCTTCCGCGTGGTGCCTAACGCCATCGTGCGCAAAGGCTCCTTCATTGCGAAAAATGCAGTGTTGATGCCTTCTTATGTCAACATCGGCGCTTACGTCGGTGAAGGCACCATGGTAGACACCTGGGCAACCGTTGGTTCCTGTGCTCAAATTGGTAAAAACGTACACTTATCCGGTGGCGTAGGCATTGGCGGCGTACTGGAGCCAGTACAAGCCGGCCCAACCATTATTGGCGATAACTGCTTTATCGGTGCACGTTCCGAGGTGGTTGAGGGCGTGGTTGTGGAAGACAACTGCGTGATTTCCATGGGTGTGTATATTGGCCAGTCGACCAAAATTTATGACCGCGAAACCGGCGAAATCCACTTTGGCCGCGTTCCGGCTGGCTCAGTCGTGGTATCAGGCAACCTGCCTTCCAGCGACGGTAAATACAGCTTGTACTGCGCAGTCATCGTGAAAAAAGTCGATGCTAAAACATTGGGTAAAGTCGGCATTAACGAACTATTACGCGGCGTTTAGCATTTACGCATTGATAGAGAATCACCCCAGTATCACCCGCTCAAGTTATCTGCACATCGGGTCGATATAAGAGTGATTCTCATCATCGGTTTTATTAAGTCATCGCATTAAGTATGGAGAATTGGCAGGCAAGAAACAAAACGCAGTAGAGTCACACCACTAACAATCACAATGACCGTGCAATTTTATGACCTCAACACACATGCTTATTTTGCTGCTTTTCACATCCAGCGTCATCGGATGTTTTTTTGCATTTAAGCTGGTTGATCACCTGCGTATCGCGGCTACCAAAGAGCACGATGCACTGCTCAAAAAATACTCAATCATCACTGCTGGCGCGATCTTTCTGCTACACGCTGGCTACC
>DATMSK010000059.1:0-3507 GCA_035565395.1 Methylophilus sp.
GTTTTATTGAGTTATGCTGCCATCATCCAGCAGCTGCGAATCAAACATTTCTCATTTCTGATGATCATGACGTATCTATGACTGAGCTGATTCACACAATTAGGACCGCAATGGGTCACAGATCCTTTTTACTACCAATTCCTTCAGCTATTCTAAAATTTGCTTTGAATATTTTAGGGAAAAAGAACCTGAGCGAAAGATTATTGAATAACCTTCAAGTGGACACATCTAAAGCCAAACAATTGCTAGGCTGGAAACCAGTGATTAGCTTTGAAGAAGGTATTAAACAAACGGTTAATGAGTATGTTGCTTAAAAGAATTTGGGATATTTTATTGAGCTTGATAGCTTTGGTGTTATTGAGCCCATTTTTGCTATTCACTTACTTAATCGTGAAGCTCAGCTCAAAAGGCCCAGCGTTATACTGGAGTCAGCGTGTAGGTCAACACAATCAGCTATTCAGGATGCCGAAATTCAGGTCCATGCAAGTTGGTACGCCACAAATTGCCACACATGTAATGAATCAGCAAAGCAATCCTAATAGTTATCTCACGCCTGTTGGGAGTTTTATCCGCAAAACCAGTTTGGATGAGTTACCGCAATTATGGAGTGTTTTAAAAGGAGACATGTCTATTGTGGGACCACGCCCTGCATTGTTTAATCAAGACGACTTAATCGGCTTACGCACATCGAAAAATGTACATCAACTTAAACCTGGCATTACTGGCTGGGCACAAGTAAATGGCCGTGACGAGATTCCAATACCGCAGAAAGTAAGTTTAGATGCCTATTATCTAGCGCATCAATCAACGTGGCTGGATTTGAAGATTATTGCGTTAACTGCGATCAAAGTGATCAAGCGTGATAACATCACACACTGACTCTATGTTTAACAAACATGCATAAACTTCCTATCAAGCTTTTATCAATTCTGGCCTTTTTTCACGACGCAGTTGTCGTTGTAGCTGCCTGGTGGTTAGCGTTTGCATTACGTTTTAACTTTCACATCCCACCAGGATTTAGCCAATTTATTTGGCAATCCTTACCCATCATTTTTCTATTCCACGCGATTTCGTTCTATACATTTGGCTTATACAAAGGCGTGTGGCGGTTTGCCAGCCTACCCGATTTGAAGCGTATTATGCGTGCAATTGGTTTCGCTGCATTGATGAGTGCATCGTATGCGTTGTTAGTGCATCCTTCGATCATCATTCCGCGCTCAGTACTCATTCTAAATCCAATGCTTTTAGTGCTAGCTATGGGTGGCAGCCGCTTTATTTATCGCGCCTGGAAAGAACGTCGCTTATTCAACAGCATTGCGTTACAGGGAAAGCCAGTGATCGTCATTGGTGTCGAAGATGCATCCTTTAATCTAATTAAAGAGCTGAGCAAAAACCCTGAGTGGCGCGTGGTGGCGATGATAGATCCGAGCAATAAGCTGGTTGGCCGTGAGATCATGCACACCAAGGTCGAAGGTGGCTTGGAGGATATGGCGCAGATTGCAGCACGCCACAGTTGCCAGCATTGCATGATTGCGATGCCGGGGAGTCGTCATGAGAAGCGTCGATTGGCAGTTGAAGCCGCACGTAAAGTAGAAGGCATGGAGGTGCTGACTTTACCTGCTATGTCAGACCTGATCAGTGGCCGTGTCAGCTTGTCCCAGATCCGCAAGATTGATGTAGAAGACTTGCTGGGGCGTGATGTGGTTCAGCTGGATACTCATGGCTTGAGCAGTATGCTGGCGAATAAAGTGGTGCTGGTCTCGGGTGCTGCTGGCTCGATTGGTTCTGAGCTTTGTCGCCAGATATTGAGCTTTCAACCGACGCAGTTGATTTGCCTGGATATTTCTGAGTATGCGCTTTATACCTTGCAGCAGGAATTTAGCCAGTGGGTGACGGATACCGAGTTGGTGTATCTGGTGGCAGATGTGAAAAACCAGACGCGCATTCAGCGTATTTTGCAAAGCCATCAACCAGACGTAGTGTTGCATGCTGGCGCTTACAAGCATGTGCCGATGATGGAGCATTTTAATGTGGTGGAGGCCTTGCAGAACAACGCGCATGGCACCTACCAGATTGCCGCGGCTTGTCAGGCGGCTGGCGTGCCGACCTTTGTCTTGGTTTCAACCGACAAAGCGGTGAATCCGACCAATGTGATGGGTGCCAGCAAACGGCTGGCCGAGCTCATTTGCCAGGGATTGCAGCATGGCGACAATAGCCACACGCGTTTTATCACGGTGCGTTTTGGCAATGTGCTGGGCAGCAGTGGCAGCGTGATTCCCAAGTTCCGCGAACAGATTGCCCATGGCGGTCCGATTACTATTACCCACCCCGAAATTACACGCTACTTTATGTCTATCCCCGAGGCGGCACAATTGGTGTTGCAGGCTGCGACCATGGGCAACGGTGGCGAGGTGTTTGTGCTGGACATGGGCACACCCGTGAGGATTATTGACCTGGCGCGCGACATGATTAAATTGTCTGGCTTGCAAGAGCAGGAAATCCGTATTGAGTTTACCGGATTGCGACCAGGCGAAAAACTGTATGAAGAGCTGCTGGCAGATGATGAAAACACGCTGCCGACCAGCCATGAGAAACTGCGCATTGCACAGGCACGTAGTGCAGATGCGCGCTGGCTAGGCAATCTGCTGGAATGGTTAAGCAATATTCCACATTTGCAAGAAGCACAAATCAAGCAAGACCTGCAGCGCTGGGTGGAGGAGTATCAACCCGATACCCGCCCGGCACCCGATGTTTCGCTGCGCGGAGGTGCGTTGTCGCTAGATACCCTGCCCTCGCCTTCACAACAGATACACTGATAGATTCTTTTATTTACGCATTAAGCTTATTGTATGGTTTGATGTCGTTTACAATATCGAATCGATTCAACAACCTCTGCCCCATCCCCCTTTATGCCTCATATTACGCTTGATAATGCTAGCCTAGCATTTGGTCATCATGCATTACTTGCCCAAGCCTCATTCCAGTTAGACCCAGGCGAGCGCGTCGGTTTAATTGGCCGCAATGGTGCCGGTAAATCCAGTTTACTGAAAGCCATTGCTGGTACCATCAAACTGGATGACGGCACTGTATGGCGCGCACCGAACGTACGCGTGGTCTATGTGCCACAAGAACCAGAACTGGATAATGCCCACACCGTATTTGAAGCCGTGGCAGAAGGTTTGGGCAGCTTGCAGCAAACCATCATCGACTACCATCAGGTCACCCATGACATGGGCATGCCGGATGCCAATATTGAGGCGCTGATGGAGCGCATGCAGGCACTGCAACATGAAATGGATGCGCAAAATGGATGGGTAGCGCAATCACGTGTCGAAACCGTGCTTAGCCGCTTGAAGCTGGATGCGGATGTATTGGTCTCTACACTTTCTGGTGGCTGGCGTAAACGCGTTGCGCTCGGGCGGGCGCTGGTGGCAGAGCCTGAAGTTTTATTACTGGATGAGCCGACTAACCACCTTGACCTGGAAGCCATCGAGTGGCTCGAAGATT
>DATMSK010000060.1:0-2976 GCA_035565395.1 Methylophilus sp.
CTCATGCCATCTACCCTTGCCATCGCCAACACATCCTGCTCAACCATATGCTTTAAAGCAGCGACTAGTAGTTCATCCTTGTTGCCAAATCGTTCGTAGATGGTCCGGGTAGAAACGCCGCAGGTGCTCGCAATACGTGCAATACTGGTACGCGTAAAACCTTCCGTCATGAACAATTCAAGCGCCTGCTCAAGCAATTGTGCATGACGCTCTTGCTCAGTCCCTGACTTGGGTCGACCTACCTTGGTTCTCACTGGACTTGTATCCAACATATGGCGTGTCTCAATAATGATGACATTAAATAAAAATGAAACGTTTCATTTTTATTTTACCCATTTATGTAAAAGTAGCAAGCGTTTCGTTGTAACCGTGCAGATACATTCAAGTCTATCCCATCTTCAACCATGGGTTTGCTATACTCGCTGCACTCTTAACTGACGCAGAAACAGCCCGCATGGCCTTAAAATCCACAATCTATAAAATCGACGTCAATATTGCCGACATGGACCGGCATTATTACCAGCAACATCACCTCACCCTGGCAAAGCATCCTTCGGAAACCGATGAGCGCCTGATGGTACGTTTATTGGCTTTTGTACTATATGCCGACGAAGCATTGCTATTTGGTAAAGGCTTGAGTGAAGACGATGAACCAGACCTCTGGCAAAAGGATTTGACGGGCGCGATTGAACGCTGGATTGGTGTAGGTTTACCCGATGAACGCGAGATACGCAAAGCCTGTGGCCGGGCAGCAGAGGTGGTACAAGTTCTCTACGGTGGCAGAACCGCCGAAATGTGGTGGCAGCAAAACCAGAAAGCAGTACTCAAGCTTGAGAATGTCACCGTCATTAACTTGCCTGAAACAGAACAGCTCGCCAATGCTGCAAGCCGCGGGCTAGCCATCAGTTTTACCATTCAAGATCGGCAGGTATTGGTCAGTTATGAGGGTGGCAGTTTTGAAATCTTACCGGAATGGCTTAAAGAACCTGAGTGACAGGTCACAAACAAAGTGCCCATCAATATAAAAAAGCCAGCATTGCTGGCTTTTTTATCAATGACCGCGCTTAACACCAGCTCAGGGAAAAAGTCGGTGTTCTGCCGGCCAAACGCCGCTATACATCGCTTCCGGATGCTGCTGCATGAGCCGTTGCCGGATATCCCCCAGCCTGCGCAATGGCACCGACACAATCATCAAAATACTGCCTTGCTCAATCTGTGACTTGTATGCCTTGATGCGGTAACTAGGCGCGGCTGTTGCGACAGCCGCTGCCCACGCCGCACAAGAGAGTGCGCCCAGGATCATGCAATAAGGGATGACCATTAAGGTGACTTCACCAAACCACCATGGCACCAGATAAGCCAGTAAACCGCCAAGCAAACCAAACACAGCCCCGAACACAAAACCGGCCAAGGCGCTATAAACCACATCTGATTTTTCTACCGAATTCGCCTTGGGAAGGCTACCTAAAGATTGCTCATTTTTGGCATGGAAATGAATATGTCCCTCTTCAATCCTATCCAGTAGCAACTCATTCATCATCGCTTGTGCACTTTTAATATTAGGTAAAACAAAATAGAGCCTGCGTCTCATGTCGTTCTCCTATCAAGATTGCCATTATTAGCTTGTCAAAATTGGATAGGTGACCGATACAAAGATTCATTTTTTAACAACTGTCTGGGAAAACCTGGCGCGGATACTTACTGATTACCGCGTGCCGTCCACACTCTCAATGCTCATCCAGTTTCCCCATCCAGACACTCCGTAACTTGGCGAGTTTATAGCCCATCCGCGCCCCTTCGTTGGACAGTGCGTCCAGGAACAGGGAAAGCCTTCTGGATTTGATCACGGTATAAAAGGTCAGCAAGCTGACCGGAATAAAGACAATGGAAAAGTAAGCCAGCTTTTCGAGCAAGGTGGATTGTGTCAGATCGATCAAGTTCATGCCAAGCAGGCCGCTGGTCATGGTGCCAATCAATCCCAGAATCGTCACCACTGTCAGTCGTACAACCGTATCCGCCTGGCGTTTGATTTCCTCACCTTCGAGGTATTCAGCCATATCCATGATACGGCGCCGGGTCTTCTCAAACAGGCTCACGGAATCCAGTTGCTTCAGCATCAGTGAAAACAGGTCTTTGGCCACCGCTTGATCCGACACATTTTCAAACCAGTAGCGGTGCGTAAAGCGTAAAAACACGGCCGTCGCCTGACGAATACGGCTACGGAATACTTTTACCGAATCCTCACTCTGGATATTGAGGCGGCTAATGGCTTGCACCATGCGGTCAGACAACATCAGCAACGCTGCCTTCTGGAAATGTGCTATCAAGAACAGTAAAAAGTACTGGTTCTGGTAATGCCGCTTGATGCCTGTGCGCTCATTGGTAAACACGCGATGCTGGTGACTGCCGACCACCACGAAATTTTGCCCCGTACACATGATGCGCGTCGTACTCCACGGGTCCTGGCGCGCCTCGTCCCAATAACGGTCATAACAATTATTCTTTTCGAATGCCTGCAGGAACTGTTCGGTGAACGGCAACGTTTCCGAATGCCAGGGCTGGCAGACCAAGCCCAGGCGAATCAGGTCACCGCGGCTGAGCTGGCTTACATCGTCAAACGACAGATATGCCATGAGTGGCATCCGTTGATACTCGATCTCGCGGTAGCGCAACTCACCCTCTTCGCCGGAGTAATGGGGGACTAATGGATGCAGGAGTGCCAGCCAATGTAATGAAACACAAGGCACATGATTTTCTTTGACAAAGGCCAGGTAACGCGCCTTGTCTTCGTAATCAGACCGCGCAATCACCTGCCCCTCTGCATTCAACCATTCAACCAGTTGCGCACAGTGCCCGGCTTCACCCGTATCATCTCAGTAGTTAGGGTAAGTACGCCCCAAACGGTACATGACCTCCATGGCGGACTTTAAGGGCAGATCTTTGCCAGTGACTTCAAATGCCAGGATGGCAGATCGG
>DATMSK010000061.1:0-5809 GCA_035565395.1 Methylophilus sp.
CTTTTATTCAGCAGCTGGAGTAGCTTTGTAAGGACTACGCTCTTCAAGTTCATCCACATAGTGTTGCATAGTACCTGCCTCCCTAGCCAGGAAGCGGGCGACACTCTGCTGGAAATCAGCATGGCTTAAATAATGGTAAGAGCAGGTGGCGTAAGGCGCAAAACCACGGGCCAGTTTGTGCACTCCCTGTGCCCCGCCTTCAAAATAACGGATGCCCTCGCGGATACAAAACAACTGTGGCTGGTAGTAACACAGCTCAAAATGCAGGCAGGAAATGTCGCGCAAGCTCCCCCAGTAACGGCCATATAGCGTATCAGCGCCCAATACACACAAGCTCGCCGCTACGTCTTCACCATTTTGTGCCGCAATAAACAGCCTGAATTGCTCAGGCATTTCGCGGCTGACTTGCTCAAAAAAGGCCAGTGGCAAATAAGGGCTGCTGCCATGCCGATAATAAGTATGACAGTAGCACCGATAAAACAGGTCCAGCTCGGTTTTACTTACTTCAAAACCATTGACCTCACGGCAATCCACACCCTGCTGACTGACCTTTTGACGCTCCTGTCGAATTTTTTTGCGTTTGTCACGATTGAGGGTTGCGAGAAATGCCTCCCAATCGGCATATCCAGCATTTTCCCAACGGAATTGCACCCCATTCCGCCTTAACCAGCCGGCGTCCGCGCTCTCTTTTGCGGATAACTCATCTGGGAACAGTATATGCACCCCTGACAGGCTATGTGCTTGGCAAAAAGCCTGCATTTGCGCCAACATCGAGGCTGCCAGCGCTTGTGGCTCAGCATAATCAGGGTGTATCAGCAACCTCGGTCCCGTCACCGGAGAAAACGGAATAGCAGAAATCAGCTTGGGATAATATTGACCACCCGCTTGCTCATAAGCATCCGCCCAAGACCAGTCAAATACGTATTCACCATACGAATGCGTTTTGAGATAGCAAGGCACGGCCGCCAAAAGTTGCTCGCCATCAAACACCGTCAAATGGTAGGGAATCCAGCCTGTTTGATGATCTACCGCAGCCGACAATTCGAAAGCACGCAAAAATCGGTAGTCCAGCATCGGATGTGTGCCAGCCAGGGTCTGCCAGGCCGCGGGTGAAATTTCCTGTAAGCCACGATACCAGACAAAAGATAACTGACTGATATCCATGGGAGATTAGCCGATTAAAATCAGGGGATAGTGATTTAGTAAACACGCCTGCGGAAAAATGGGCATGCAGGGAGACATCAAACTTGCTTAACTCGGACGTTTACGTGTGGCCGAGACATCCTTGCTGGTAGAGCTCGCAGAACTGTTGGCAGGAATCACTGCAGAAGGCAGTTTGGGCTTATTTCTCAACTTGGCATCAGTATCAGAGTCACTGACGATATTTTGCTGCGCCTCGCTCTTTGCTTCTGCCGCGCGCTGCCTTTCAACCATCTGGGCATAAGCGCTTTCAAGCTCGTCCAGCGTAATCACGCCATTCCCGTCAAGGTCTACATAAGAAAAATGGCGGGCAACCTGCGGTAAACAGAGTGTAGCTTCTTCACGGTCAAGTGAATCATCATTATCACGATTGCACTCATTGAAACGCTGAGAAATGCTGTCATGCATCGCCTTGCGCTTTTGCACCATGAGTTGGTGGTCAGGATCGGCGTTGCGGGCGTAATCAGACAACGCCTTGCGCAAGCGGGCACGGTCTTCAGGACTGAAGTTATGTTCCAGCGTTTTGGAGAGACCGACATCATCATTATCGACAATACGGTTGTCCGTCAGCCGGATAGGTAATTTGAGGTCGGCGAATGCAGGCAATGCAAGCAACATGACCGTTGTTAGCAAAAAAACCTCATTTAAATGTTTGATCGCTCTAAACATCCACATCCAAACGTAATACCTTATCCCTGTTTCACCAGAAGCACTTTTAACATCTGCCTTTTACAGTGAAATCAAGCATGATTAACATGGCCCAGATATCGCCTGACTTACATCAGGCTGCCTACCATAACGCAACTATGGCCGCAGAATCCAGTTATTTAACACAAAATAGCATCTTTTACAAAATGAATTCTATGATTGTGAGCGGGACATCTTGCATCATGATTGTAAATGCAATATTTCATTGCCACCGCTATTTGTAACTGAGTTGTAACCAGCGCCTCTTCATGCCAGATACAGCTTGGAGTATAATTATGAAGATAAGTTTACGGCCTGGCCGTTTCCCATCCAATGTCAGGTCATCCTGATAGCAATCAAGCGCGTTAGCAAACACGCCCGCTTCTGTGTAAAAAGGTACGTAATGGCAGAACAGTTAAAAAAAATCTTGATGGTCGATGATGACTTGCGGATGCGCGAGCTTTTACAGCGTTACCTGACTGAGCAGGGGTTTAATATCAAATCGGTTTCTGATGGTAAGGAAATGGATAAAGCCATGACGGCCGAGGGCTTTGATTTACTGATTCTGGACCTCATGTTACCCGGGGAAGATGGACTGGCCATTTGCCGCCGGCTACGTGGTGCCAACCATATGACGCCGATTATCATGCTGACGGCGCGTGGCGACGAAGTTGATCGTATCGTTGGCCTGGAAATGGGGGCGGACGATTACTTGCCAAAACCGTTTAATCCCAGGGAGCTGCTGGCCCGCATTAACGCCGTCTTACGCCGTCACGAAATCGCCCCCAAGCAAACGACAGAAGAAAAAACCTCTGCCTTCCAGTTTGGGGAGTTTGTCTTTGACACCAATACCCGCAGCCTGACCAAAAACGGTGTATCCATCACGATTACCAGCGGTGAATTTACGTTGCTAAAAGTGTTTACCGAGCATCCGCGCCAACCGCTTTCACGTGACCGCTTGATGCAACTGGCCCGTGGCCGCGAACTGGATGTATTTGATCGCAGTATAGACGTACAGGTATCGCGTTTACGCCGCATTATCGAGCCGGACCCAGCGCATCCACGCTACCTGCAAACCATGTGGGGCTTCGGTTATGTGTTTATCCCTGATGGCGAAGCACCACAATAAACTGGCTGCATTGACCCTCTAAATCACGTGCGCCTACTGCCTCGCAGACTACTGTCCCGCATCATGTTGCTCATCGCCATTTTACTGGCGGTCAGCATCTATGCCTCACTCAAAATCTTTGATTATTTTGACCGTGAACCACGGGCGACAGCCGCCGCCTTACAGGCGGTGACCATCGTCAACTACACGCGCGCCTCACTCATCGCTTCGCATGAAAACCGCCGCCTGGCGCTATTATCAGAACTATCTGGCCGCGAAGGTGTGCGCGTCTATGCCGCTGACTTCCTGGAAGACATAGAGCCCTTGCCCTCAGATCCGTTTATTAATCTGGTCGCGCAGAAAATCCGCGAACGCTTGGGCGAAGAAACGATTATTACAGTCAATCACTACGACATCCCTGGCCTATGGATCAGCTTTAATGTCGGCCAGGACGACTTCTGGGTCGTCATTCCTAAAATCCAGGTAGACCGCCCTTTCCCTTGGCATTGGCTGGGTTGGGCGGCTGTCGTCGGCCTGCTTTCGCTGATAGGGGGCTACCTGTTGACAGCGCGCATCAATCGTCCGCTGACCATGCTGGTCCATGCCGCCGAGCGTTTACGCAACGGCGAGCCTGCACCCAAGCTACCGGAAGACAGTGTGGAAGAGTTGCGCGAAGTGACACACACTTTTAACGAAATGGCCGAATCACTGGCACGGCTGGATGCCGAACGCACCCTATTACTGGCCGGCGTTTCCCATGATATCCGCACGCCGTTGGCACGCTTACGGCTGGCCGTCGAAATGTTGCCACCGGACGCCGACTACATGAAGCACGGCATGATTGAAGATATCTCGGATATGGACAATATCATCCACCAGTTCCTGGATTTCGTGCGTGGCGTAGAAGGCGAACCTACACGCATGATGGACATTAATGACTTGCTCCACGCACTGGCCGAGCGTCAACGCCGCGCCGGTCGCGAGCTGAAAATCTCACTGGGCCCAAAATACTTCATCCCCATTCGGCCACTGGCCATGCAGCGCCTGCTGGACAATCTGGTTGGTAATGCCTACAACTATGGCAAAGGCAAGGTAGAAGTGCGCAGCCAGGTCATGGCCGACAAGATTGTCATCAGTGTGCTCGACAATGGTCCAGGCATTCCGCCTGAACACGCAGAACGCTTGCTGCGCCCGTTTGAGCGCATGGACAGCGCACGCAACAAATATGAAGGGGGCAGTGGCCTGGGCTTAGCCATTTGCAACCGGATTGCTGCCTTGCATGGCGGCCAACTCGCATTGCTGAACCGCCCGGAAGGTGGCTTGGAAGCCAGACTCTCGCTGCCTATCTTGCCAAATACTTAGTTGCTCACTCTTCAGCAGGAGTAAACCAGTTCAGGCGTGAACGCAATTTCACCACCTCACCAATAATCGTCAAGCTTGGCGGTTTCAATCCTGCAGCGGCCACATCGGCTGCCAGGTGTTGCAAAGTAGACTCTACTACGCGCTGCTTCTGCGTCGTGCCCTGTTGAATCACGGCGGCAGGCATCTCAGGCGAAACACCCTGCGCAATCAATTTGGCACAAATCTGCTCCAGCCCCACCAGGCCCATATAAATGACCACGGTTTGCTTGGGCCTCGCCATCGCCTGCCAGTCCAGATCGATCGTACCGTCTTTGAGGTGACCAGTAATAAACAAACAGGCTTGTGCATAATCTCTATGCGTCAGCGGAATCCCGGCATAGCTGGAGACACCATTGGCCGCCGTGATTCCAGGCACCACCTGAAACGGCACACCATGCTGCATCAGGGTTTCAATCTCTTCACCACCACGTCCGAAAATAAACGGATCGCCGCCTTTGAGGCGCAACACCCGCTTACCCTCCAATGCCAGCTTGGCCAGTAACTGGTTAATCTCCTCTTGCGGCAAAGTATGCTGGTCTCGTGATTTACCCACGTAAATCAGCTCGGCATCGCGCCTGACCAACTCCATGACTTCTTTACTGACCAACTTATCGTAGACACAGACATCACATTGCTGCATCAGGCGTAACGCGCGAAATGTCAGTAAGTCTGGGTCGCCTGGACCGCCACCGACCAAATACACTTCACCGCGCACGGGCGCATCCTCACGCTGACTTAATAACTCACCCAGTAACTCTCGTGCTGCCTGCTCCTGCCCAGACAATACGCGCTCCACCAAAGGCCCGTTCAACACCTCCTCCCAAAAGCGGCGACGGGCGGGCATATTGGTAAACCTGGCTTTCACCTGTTCACGAAACTCACCTGCAATCGCCGCAATGCGGCCATAGGCAGCAGGTAACATGGTTTCGATTTTGCTGCGGATATGCCGCGCCAATACCGGCGCATTACCTTCACTGGAGACTGCGATCACCACCGGGCTTCGATCGATGATAGAACCCATGGTAAACGTGCATAATGCTGGCGCATCCACCACATTCACCGGGATATTGAGGCGCTTGGCAGCGACAGACACTGCTTCGTTTACTGCTTCATCATCGGTCGCCGCAATCACCAGACAGGCACTGGTCAGTTGTTCCGCATGAAACTCAGCAGGCATATATTCAATTTCGCCCTGCTCATACATGTCTTTCAGCTCAATGCACAACTCGGGCGAAATGACAGTCACTTTCCCCTGCGCCTTGCGCAGCATGAGCACTTTACGCGTCGCTACATCGCCACCACCAATGACAATACAGAGGCGTTGAGCAATATTGAAAAAAATCGGTAAAGCTTGCATGCCACGCGGACTTCAAAAAATAAAATAGTATTTTACAGCAGTCCTCAGTGTTGGCT
>DATMSK010000062.1:0-6413 GCA_035565395.1 Methylophilus sp.
GATCATACTATTCAAAAGTATGAAGCGTTGGTGACTAGGCTAGATCCAAAGCAGATCGAAGCAATGATCGAAGCCAATAAAGAAAGCCTGCAAGCTGCGGCGCCAGTTAAAGCTGAAACTAACGTGGAAGCAAAAGCCGAAACCAAGGCTGCAGAAGAGGGCGCGTATATTTCGATTGATGACTTTACCAAGGTGGATTTGCGCATTGCTAAAATTGTCAGCGCCGAGCACGTGGAAGGGGCGGAAAAGCTGCTCAAGTTGTTACTCGATATTGGTGAAGAGAAGCCGCGCCAGGTATTTGCCGGTATCAAATCTGCCTATGATCCAGCCACGCTGGTGGGTCGCCTGACAGTGATGGTCGCCAATCTGGCCCCACGCAAGATGAAGTTTGGCATGAGTGAAGGCATGGTGCTGGCGGCCAGTGATGAACGTGGTGGTCCTTACATCCTGTCACCTGACAGTGGTGCTCAAGCCGGTATGCGCGTAAAGTAATGTTTTTGTGTGCTGGAGCTGGCGGCATATCATCGCGCTGGCTCCTTATAATACAAGTGTTGAGTCACACAAGTTTTGTTGTGTTATATCAAGTTGTTTGTAACGCTTAGCTGGTCTAATGGTGGTTTCGGAAAGCATCTAACACATTGATTTATATTATATTCAATCATATAATATAAAGTTGTATATTGTTTCGCGGATGGTCCATCACCCAATGGCAAACCCTTTAGCAGTGAGCAGTGCAAATCCCTGGCAAGGACTGGATATCCAGTCTGAATGGGAGCGATTTAGTCAACGCGATGCAGAGGCTGCTGATGTGTGGACATCGCATGTCTGGGTTGACAATATGCATTGCGCCGCGTGCAGTGGGCGCATAGAGCAGGCCATCAAACAACAGCCTGGCGTACTGGCCGTATATGCCAGTGCGGCTTCCAAACGTGTGCGCATTGTCTGGAATGCGCATAAAACTTCCCCCTCACAATGGTTTGCCAATCTCAACGAGATTGGTTATCCTGCTTTACCTCTCAACGAATATCACGCGATTTCAGATCGAACCGTCCAGCAGCGCAAGATGTTGTGGCGCCTGGTGGTTGCTGTATTTTGCATGATGCAGGTCATGATGTACGCCTATCCCACCTACACGGCGGGCAGCAATGATATGGCACCGGATATGGTGCAGCTCATGAAGTGGGCTTCATGGGTGTTGACCTTGCCTGTCATGCTGTTTTCGGCCACCCCGTTTTTGTCCCAAGCCTGGGCCAGTATCAAGCAGAGGCAGTTAGGCATGGATGTCCCTGTCTCTTTGGGAATTGTGACGGCGTTTTTAATGAGTACATTGGCGACGTTTGCGCCCGGCGGCTGGTGGGGCGACGTCGTCTACTATGACTCGCTGACCATGTTTGTGAGTTTTCTGCTGATTGGCCGTTGGCTGGATGTCAAACTGCGTAACCGTACCGCTGGTGCGCTGGAAAACATGATGCGCCGTTTACCGCATGCTGTACTTAAAAAGAATGAGGCTGGTGAATGGGTGCAGATTGCCGCCAGCAACATCAATGTTGGCGATATTCTGTTTGTGCGTCCGGGCGAAGTATTTGCCGCCGATGGTAAGGTGGTCTCAGGGAACACAAGTGCTGATGAATCGATGCTGACTGGCGAATCTGAGCCAGTGATGAAGCCAGCGGGTGCAACCGTGATTGCCGGTTCGGGTAACTTGACCTCTGCTGTTGAAGTGCAAGTTGAACAGGTCGGAGAGGGGACTCAGTACCATGCGCTGGTTAACCTGATGGCCTCGGCTTCCACTGAAAAACCTGGCATTGCCTTGCTGGCGGATAAAGTGGCCCAGCCATTTCTGTGGGGGGTGTTGCTGGCGGCACTCTATGCGGTGATCTTCTGGTGGACGACAGACCCAGCGAAAGCGATTATGTCGGCTGTGGCGGTGCTGGTGGTGACTTGCCCTTGTGCCTTGTCATTGGCGACGCCTGCGGCCATGCTGGCCAGTGCCGGGACGTTTGCCAAAGGCGGCCTGTTAATCCGCCGTTTGCAGGCGATTCAGGCAATCAGCGAAGTAGACACCATCGTGTTTGATAAAACCGGCACACTGACCGAGAACCTGCAGCAGGTCCAGCTCGAAGAAAGCAATGCTTCTTGGGACCGTCAGTGGTTAGTTGACTTGATTGCGACCATGAGCCGGGACTCCCTGCATCCCGTCGCAAAAGCTTTACATGAATTTGCGTTGCAGCACGATGCGCAGGATAAATTGCACATGCAGGACTGGCAGGAAATTGTTGGCGGCGGCATGTCTGCTACATTTTCTGCGCCAAATGGCACATTACTGCCGGTGAAGCTAGGGAATGCAGAGTTTTGTGGGATCCGCCATGAACCTGATAGCCAGGCCTTGCGGCAGGTGTATGTTACTTCCGGGGAAGTGTTGCTGGCAAGGCTGGCTTTATCCGAGCAGGTGAAGCCGCATGCCAGGGCGGCAATTTCACAATTAATTTCACACGGGCTTGATATTCAACTGTTATCTGGTGATAGAATAGCGCCCGTTAAAAACCTTGCAACACAACTGGGAATCCAGAATGCGTTGGGGTTACAAAAAGCAGAAGATAAGCTGCAGCACGTTAAGTTGCTGCAACAACAGGGGCGGAAAGTTTTAATGGTCGGTGATGGTTTGAATGACGGCCCTGTCATTGCAGCAGCGCATACTTCTATTGCAATGGGTTCCGGCGTCCCTTTGACGCAGGCACAGGCCGATATGGTGGTATTGGGCAATGATATCGGTGTGCTGGTTTCGCTCATTTCGCATTGTAAAAAAACCATCCTCATCGTAAAACAGAATTTGTTATGGGCGGCGTTGTATAACGCGGCCGGAGTGCCTTTGGCGATTATGGGCCTGTTGCCTGCCTGGTTAGCCGGGTTGGGCATGGCCATCAGTTCGCTGTTGGTGTTGCTGAATGCGTTACGGTTGACCGACTGGGATAAGTCGGGCTGGCAGAAAGGTCAGGCATAGCTCCATGGAAATCGCATTTTTATTGATCCCGCTAGCAGTATTGCTGGTGTTTGTGATTTTGGGTGGCCTGTGGTGGGCGATCCAGACAGGTCAGTTTGAAGACCTCGAAGAAGAAGGGTCCAGGATTCTTGAGCATGATTGAGGATTCTTGAACACGATTGATATGTATCAAATCAGATTTGTGACGTCTCTGAGATCATCAGCGATGCACAATTAGAAGTTTGTTTTAGTGTTGGGTGTTTGTTTTAATCATTGGGAGAAATCCATGCAAAATGCAACCGTGAAGGCTGCGACCTACAACGATACCGTGGTCCGCCAGTTCGCAATCATGGCAGTGGTCTGGGGTGTTGTTGGTACATTGATGGGCGTGATTATCGCGTCTCAGCTGGTGTGGCCGGAACTGAACCTGGGCCTGCCGTTTACCTCTTTTGGCCGTTTACGACCATTGCATACCAATGCAGTGATTTTCGCATTTGGTGGCTGTGCTTTATTTGCTACCTCATACTATGTCGTTCAACGTACCTGCCAAACCCGTTTGTTTAGCGACAAACTGGCCAGTTTCACCTTCTGGGGCTGGCAAGCTGTGATTGTTGCCGCAGCCATCTCCTTGCCATTGGGTTATACCCAAGGTAAAGAGTACGGCGAACTCGAGTGGCCAATTGACATCCTGATTGCAATCGTATGGATTTCTTATGCCATCGTGTTCTTCGGTACCATCGGTATCCGCAAGGTTAAACATATTTACGTGGCTAACTGGTTCTACGGTGCGTTTATTCTGGCAGTGGCGTTGTTGCACATTGTTGAGAGTGCGGCGATCCCGGCTGGCTGGTTTAAGTCTTACTCTGCTTACGCAGGTGTGCAAGATGCGATGGTGCAGTGGTGGTATGGTCACAACGCGGTGGGTTTCTTCCTGACAGCGGGCTTCCTGGGCATGATGTACTACTTTGTGCCTAAACAAGCTGAGCGTCCTGTGTACTCTTACAGCTTGTCTATCGTGCACTTCTGGGCACTGATTTTCACTTACATGTGGGCGGGTCCTCACCACCTGCATTACACCGCATTGCCTGACTGGACTCAGTCTCTGGGTATGGTGTTGTCTTTAATCCTGTTTGCACCAAGCTGGGGCGGTATGATCAACGGTATCATGACCTTGTCCGGCGCATGGCACAAACTGCGCACAGATCCTATCTTGCGCTTCCTGATCGTTTCCCTGTCTTTCTACGGCATGAGTACCTTTGAAGGTCCTATGATGGCGATCAAGACTGTAAACGCTTTGTCTCACTACACTGACTGGACTGTTGGTCACGTGCACTCTGGTGCTTTGGGCTGGGTAGGTTTCATTTCTATCGGTTCCTTGTACTTCCTGATTCCTCGCCTGTTTGGCCAGAAACAAATGTACAGCGTGAAAGCCATTGAAGTGCACTTCTGGATGGCAACCATTGGCGTGGTGTTATACATCGCTGCGTTGTGGATCTCCGGCGTGATGGAAGGTTTGATGTGGCGCGCAATGAACGCTGACGGTACTTTGGCCTACACCTTCGTTGAAAGTGTAAAAGCGAAGTTCCCTTACTACTTCACACGTGCATTGGGTGGCTTCCTGTACATGAGCGGCCTGGTCATCATGTTGTGGAATACATATAAAACAGCAACTAGCGGCAAACCAGCAACGGTAGAAGTACCAGCTGTTGTTGCACACGCTTAAGGAATTCACTATGGCAACTCATGAACAAAATAGTGGCAATCTGCACGAAAAAATTGAAACCAATAACTTCCTGTTAATCGTGCTGACTTTCATCACGATCTCCTTTGGTGGTCTGGTTGAAATCGTGCCTCTGTTTTTCCAAAAATCTCTGACCGAGCCTATCCGTGGTTTGCAGCCGTATACCGCGCTGCAACTGGCTGGCCGTGACATTTATCTGCGTGAAGGCTGCTACAACTGCCACTCACAGATGATCCGTCCGTTCCATGCTGAAACACTACGTTACGGCCATTACTCTGTCGCAGGTGAATACGTGTATGACCACCCATTCCAGTGGGGTAGTAAGCGTACAGGTCCTGACCTGCACCGTGTAGGCGGAAAATACAGTGACGACTGGCATCGTGTTCACCTGAACAACCCACGTGACGTGGTTCCGGAATCCATCATGCCTGCGTATCCATGGTTGAATGAAAACCTGGTAGACGATGCAACGATTGGTGACCATATGGCTGCGCTACGCAAAGTGGGCGTGCCTTACACCGATGAGCAGATCAAGGCTGCTGGCGCAGAAATCAAAGGTAAAACCGAGATGGATGCACTGGTTTCATACCTGCAAGTACTGGGTACACACCTGAAATAAGGAGACGCGCCATGGATATGATCAATGTATTACGCATATTGTTTACAGTACTGAGTTTCGTGCTGTTTATCGCAATTCTGGTCTGGGCATGGCGCAATCGTCACTCCGCACAGTTCAAGGACGCGCAAAACCTGCCGTTCGATCAAGACTAAATACCTGTGCGGGCATGTTAAGGAAAACATCATGAATGATTTTGTAAATGGATTCTGGCCGATCTGGATTTCGACCATTACCTTGGGCGGGATTGCTTTTTGCGTAGGCTTACTGATTTTTGCCAGCCGCATTAAAGTGAATGTGCAAAGTGACAACACCAATGGTCACGAGTGGGATGGTATTAAAGAGATGAACAACCCGCTGCCAATGTGGTGGGTAGGCTTGTTCATTATCACGGTGATCTTTGGTTTGGCTTACTTGTTCCTGTTCCCAGGCCTGGGAACTTACAACGGTAAATTCGGCTGGACAGAAGTCAAACAGTACGAAGCTGAAGTTGCCAAGAACAACGCAAAAATTGCACCGTTATATGCCAAATATGCTGCGATGCCAGTGGAAGAAGTCGCCAAGATTCCGGAAGCACGGGATATCGGTAAGCGTATCTTCCTCAACAACTGTGCAGCTTGTCACGGTTCAGATGCCAAGGGTAGCCGCGGTTTCCCTAACCTGACGGACAATGACTGGTTGTATGGTGGTGCACCGGATACCATCAAACTGACTATCAACAATGGCCGTAACGGCATCATGCCACCGATGGCTGCTGCTGTTGGCTCTGAAGAAGATGTCAAAAATGTGGCTAACTATGTACTGAGTTTGTCTGGCAGCATTCATGACTCCGGTCGTGCCAATGCCGGTAAAGACAAGTTTGTTGTTTGTGCAGCTTGTCATGGTCCAGAAGGCAAAGGTAACCAGGCAATTGGTGCGCCTAACCTGACAGACAATATCTGGTTGCATGGCCAGGGTGAAGCCGCCATTATCAAGCGTATTCACGAAGGTAAAAACAACGTAATGCCGGCCTGGAAAGAAAAATTTACACCTGAGCAAATTCATTTGCTGACCGCTTATGTTTGGGGCCTTTCCAA
>DATMSK010000063.1:0-2138 GCA_035565395.1 Methylophilus sp.
AAGTAGCTAAAGTCTTTGAACGGAAACCCGGTAGAAATCAACGCCTCCTGTAATTTGGCACGCTGCGTCACACGAATGCGCCGGTTATTCAAAAACGCACCACTGCCTTTGGTAGCAGTAAATAAGTCATTACGTACCGGATCATAAATCACGGCCTGGGTCAGTACGCCTTTTTCCTGCAAGGCGATAGAAATACAGTAGGCCGGGAAGTTGTGCAGGAAGTTGGTGGTACCATCGAGCGGGTCAATAATCCAGATACTGTCAGACTCGACATTGGACTTACCGCTTTCCTCGCCATAAAAGCCATGCGTTGGGTAGGCATCTTTCAATACGTCGATAATAGCTTGCTCAGCATTGCGATCAACTTCACTGACAAAGTCGTTAGTATCTTTTTGTTCGATTTTTAAAGCGCCAATATCGAGCGCGGCACGGTTGATGATTTTGCCTGCTTCACGCGCGGCGCGAATGGCGACATTCAGGGTTGGATGCATGCTGTGTGATCTTGATTCAACTGATAAAATGCTATTTTAGCTTTTTACACGCTTAGCCACAAACACAACGGCAACATTTATCCATGTCACAGACTACCGAATCCTCCATATTTGCAAACATCCGCGTCGTACTCTGCCAAACCAGCCATCCTGGCAACATAGGCTCGACCGCACGCGCCATGAAAACAATGGGCCTCAGCCGCCTTTACCTGGTACGGCCCAAACACTTTCCAGATGGCGAAGCAAAGTCGCTAGCAGTGAATGCCGCAGATTTGCTAGACAGTGCGGTAGTGACTGAAACCTTGGAGGAGGCGCTGGCCGATTGCCAGTTTGTGATTGGTGTCAGTGGCAAGGAGCGGTCACTCTCGCAACAGGTCATGACCGTACGTGAAGCCGCACAAGAAGTGAAAGCCGTGGCGAGTCACAGCCAGGTCGCGCTGGTATTTGGCACCGAAATGAGTGGCCTGAGCAATGCCGAAGCCGACCGTTGCCATGTGCTTGCCACCATTCCGGCCAATCCCGAATACACCTCACTCAACCTCGCCCAGGCAGTACAGATCATGTGTTATGAAACACGTATGGCAGTGACCACAGGTGAATTACATTACAGCGAAAAACCAGTCGAACTTGCCACGCAAGAAGATCTGGAACGCTTTTACGACCATATGCGTGAAGTGCTGGAACATATCGGCTATATTAATCCCCGGGCACCGAAAAAGCTGTTCGAGCGACTGCGTCGCCTCTATGGCCGGACACGATTGGAAAAAGAAGAAGTGAATTTACTACGCGGCATTCTGACACTGACTGTGCAGCCAAAAAAACATACCAAGTACTAAGCAGCGATAGGTGCCAGGCCGATTTTTTCCCGCGCCTGGTTGCAAACCTCTGACCCGGCGTCAAACTCGCGGCAGGTACTGGAACGTAAAGAATAAATCCGGCAACCTACAGATTTGCCAACTTCCCCTTGCAACGCGATACAGCGAACCGGATTCTGCTCAGTCCCCTTCATGCAAACATAGGTGTCATTAATTTTCCTGGTCAACTCCGCAGGCACCCTTCCTAAAGGATGCGCATCCGTCTCAGCCCAATAAAAAGAGACCCGAAAATTGGCGCAGCAAGCGCCGCAAGACTGACAAGCAGCAGACATGAGAATGTTGGCAAAAATTAAGCTTTTATTTTAAATTGACCGCCTCACTCACGCCAATGTGATTTTCAGCCGTACTAACAACTTATGGCATAATGCGCCCATGTTCAATCACCTCAAAGAAGATATTTCAATTGTGTTTGACCGCGACCCTGCGGCACGCACACACTTTGAAATTCTGACAACCTACCCCGGTGTGCATGCCCTGATTTTGCATCGTGTAAGCCATTGGTTTTGGAGTCACCGCCTGTATTGGCTGGGTCGCGCCCTTTCCCACTTCGGACGCTGGATTACGGGTATTGAAATCCACCCCGGCGCAACGATTGGCCGCCGCGTATTTATTGATCACGGCATGGGTGTGGTCATTGGTGAAACTGCGGTGATTGGGGATGATTGCACGCTGTATCATGGTGTCACACTGGGTGGCACCAGCTGGAACAAAGGCAAACGTCACCCCACGCTGGAATCTGGTGTGGTGATTGGTGCCGGCGCCAAAGTGCTGG
>DATMSK010000064.1:0-10458 GCA_035565395.1 Methylophilus sp.
TACTCTATCCAACTGAGCTACGGGCGCCAAGGTTTGTTGCTTTGCAACAAAGACAGCATTATAACACTAAATTAAGCTTTGTGCCTAGCCAGATTACCATCTGGCTACTGATTAACCAAAAACAAAACTCGCACAACGCGAGGTTTTTGGCGGTGAGCGAGGGATTCGAACCCTCGATACAGGTTTAAGCCCATATGCTTCCTTAGCAGGGAAGTGCCTTCGACCACTCGGCCAGCTCACCTTATTAAAACCTTACAGCTTTAATAATACCAACACAGCTTACGCTGCCCTCTTTGCAGCATTGCTACTGCATCGAAGGGCGCCATACTACGTGAAAACCCTTCAAAAATCAACGCAAAAAAGAAGAATGTTTTATTTCTTTATTTTTGCATTTGCGATTAGGCGTTTTCAAGGCCGAACGCTTTATGTAACACGCGCACAGCCAGTTCCATATACTTCTCTTCGATCACCACGGCGATTTTAATTTCACTGGTAGAAATCATCTGGATATTAATGCCCTCTTCTGCCAGTGTACGGAACATCTGGCTTGCAATGCCTACGTGTGAACGCATCCCGACGCCGACGACAGAGACTTTGGCAATTTTGTCGTCACCGCTGATCTCACGTGCCTGGATATGGCCTTGCACTTTATCCCGCAGGATGCTCAAGGCTTTGTTCATCTCGTTTTTATGCACGGTAAAGGTAAAGTCGGTTGTGCCATCCGCACCCACGTTCTGGATAATCATATCCACATCGATATTGGCATCAGCCACAGGACCCAGAATCTGGTAAGCAATCCCTGGTTTATCCGGTACGCCAGTCACAGTAATTTTCGCCTCATCGCGATTAAAAGCGATGCCGGAGATAATTGGTTCTTCCATGTTTTCCTCATTTTCTTCGAATGTGATCAGTGTACCGTCGCCCTCTTCTTCAAAGCTGGACAGCACACGTAATTTGACTTTGTATTTACCGGCAAACTCGACTGATCGAATTTGCAATACCTTGGAACCTTGCGAAGCCAGTTCCAGCATTTCTTCAAAGGTAATCTTCTCCAGGCGCCGTGCTTCAGGCACCACGCGTGGATCAGTGGTGTAAACGCCGTCCACATCGGTATAAATCTGGCACTCATCGGCCTTTAATGCCGCGGCCAGCGCCACGCCTGTGGTATCTGAGCCACCACGACCCAGGGTAGTGATGTTGCCATTGGCATCAACGCCCTGGAAACCAGCCACGACACAGACATAGCCGTCATCGAGGTCCTTTTTCAGGTTGCGCTCGTCAATATCCAGAATACGCGCTTTGCTATAAGCATCATCGGTCAGGATTCTGACCTGCGTGCCAGTATAGCTTTTAGCTTTAATACCCAGTTCCATCAGCGCCAGTGCCGTCATGCCTATGGTAACTTGTTCACCGGTAGAGACCATAACATCCAGTTCACGTGGATCCGGATCCGGCATAATTTCCTTGGCGAGGGAAATCAAACGATTAGTTTCGCCGGACATGGCTGAAACCACCACCACAACTTGATGCCCCAACGCTTTGTATCGCGCCACACGACGGGCCACGTTACGGATACGCTCGGGATTTGCCACCGAGGTACCACCATATTTTTGTACGATTAATGCCATTATTTCGCTCTGCTAATCAATTAAATTAATTTAGTTTTGTTTCTTTTCTACCCAAGCCTTCACGCTCGCCAAAGCCTGCGGCAAATTCGCAGGCTCTGTGCCACCTGCCATTGCCATATCTGGTTTGCCACCGCCTTTGCCACCCACCTGCCCGGCGACATGGTTAACCAGCTCCCCAGCCTTCACCTTGCTAGTCAGGTCTGCAGTCACGCCAGCAGCTAGGCTGACTTTGCCGTCAGACACACTCGCCAACACAATGACGGCAGATTTGAGTTTATCCTTGAGCTTATCCATAGTTTCACGCAAGGCATTGGCATCCACCCCTTCCAGGGTAGCTGCCAACACCTTCGCGCCATTAACATCTTGGGCTTGTGTCGCAAGGTCGTCGCCCTGAGAAGAAGCCAGTTTAGACTTCAGGCGCGCTAATTCTTTTTCAAGTGATTTCACGTTATCCATCACTTGCGCGATCTTAGCCGGCAGCTCATGTGCGGGTGCCTTGAGCTCACCAGCCACCTGATTAATCAACATTTGCTGTGCCTGTACCAATTTCAAGGCGCCTTCGCCTGTGGTTGCTTCCACACGTCGGACACCGGCGGCAACGCCGCTTTCTGACGTAATTTTGAAGAGGCCAATATCGCCGGTGCGGCTGACATGGGTACCACCACATAACTCTCGTGAGGATCCAATATCGAGTACACGCACTTCATCGCCGTATTTCTCGCCAAACAGCATCATGGCCCCGGTTTTTTGTGCGGACTCAATATCCATCAGGCGCGCTTCGGTTGCCACGTTGGCGAGGATTTCAGCATTGACCAGCGCCTCGACTTTTGCAATTTCGGCATCGGTCATCGGCGCATTATGTACAAAGTCAAAACGAGTTTTTTCAGTATCGACCAAGCTGCCTTTTTGTTGCACATGCTCGCCCAGCACTTCACGCAAGGCCTTGTGCATCAGATGGGTCGCCGAGTGGTTGCGCATGGTGCTGGCACGCGCTTGCAGATTGACCTTGGCTGTTAAATCATCACCCACAGACAAGGTGCCGGTTTTAAGCACACCGTGGTGACCAAACACGGCGGCCTGAATTTTTTGTGTATCTTCCACGGCAAAAATACCGTTAGCAGATTTGAGTTCGCCGCTATCGCCAATCTGACCGCCGGATTCGGCATAGAAAGGCGTATGGTCGAGCACAACCACTCCCAAATCACCTTCATTCAATGTTTGTACGGCACTGCCATCTTTATACAACGCCAGCACTTTGGCGGGAGTTTCCAGTTTGTCATAGCCGTGGAATGTAGTTGCAGCGCCCTCGTATTCCAGGTTCAGCGCCATTTTGAATTTACCGGCAGCTCGCGCCTGTTCTTTTTGGCGCGCCATGGCAGCATCAAAACCCGCCGTATCTACCGTAACTCCACGCTCACGGCAAATATCTGCCGTCAAATCCAGCGGGAAACCAAAGGTATCATGCAGCTTAAACGCCAGGTCACCATTAAATACGGCTGGTTTGGTCGCCAGTTCGGCTTCCAAAATCTGCATGCCGTTTTCAATGGTTTCGAAGAAGCGATCCTCTTCAAGCTTGAGAATATCGGTGATACGTGCCTGATTGCTGACGAGTTCGGGATAGGCTTCCCCCATTTCAGCCACCAAATCGGCAACCAGTTTGTGGAAGAATGCAGCTCTGTAGCCTAATTTGTAACCGTGACGAATTGCACGGCGAATAATCCGGCGTAACACATACCCACGGCCTTCGTTGCCGGGAATCACGCCATCTGCAATCAGGAAGGAACAGGCACGGATATGATCCGCCAGCACTTTCAATGAAGGGCTTTCCAGATCAGCCGTATTCGTTTCGCGGGCAGCTGCTTTAATCAGCGCCTGGAACAAATCAATTTCATAGTTGGCATGCACGCCTTGCAACACGGCAGAGATACGCTCCAAGCCCATGCCGGTGTCGACGGATGGCTTGGGTAATAGATGCATCACGCCCGTTTCGTCGCGGTTAAACTGCATAAACACGTTGTTCCAGATTTCGATGAAACGGTCACCGTCTTCGTCTGGGGAGCCTGGGGGCCCGCCTGGAATATGTGCGCCGTGGTCATAGAAAATTTCGGTACAAGGGCCGCAAGGACCGGTGTCCCCCATCATCCAGAAGTTATCGGAAGCATAGCGCGCACCTTTGTTGTCACCAATACGGACAATCTTGTCTGCGGGCACGCCCACTTCTTTGTTCCAGATATCGTAGGCTTCGTCATCCTCAGCGTACACAGTCACCATCAGGCGCTCTTTGGGTAAGGCGTATACCTCAGTCAGTAACTCCCAGGCAAAGGTGATGGCATCACGCTTAAAATAATCGCCAAAGCTGAAGTTCCCCAGCATTTCGAAGAATGTATGATGACGGGCGGTATAGCCAACGTTTTCCAGATCGTTATGCTTGCCGCCAGCACGGACACATTTTTGCGCTGTCGCCGCACGTGTATAGGCACGCTTGTCAAAGCCGAGGAACACATCCTTAAACTGGTTCATGCCAGCGTTGGTAAACAGCAAGGTGGGGTCACCATGCGGCACCAGTGAACTGGAAGCTACCACCTGATGGCCTTTGGAAGCAAAGAAATCCAGGAAGGCCTGGCGGATTTGCTTGCTGGAAGGTTTTTGCCCGTACTTAACTGTCATCTTCTACTTGTCTATTCAAAATTTGTTTAATCACTTCAAACGTAAAACCCCGACTCTGTAAAAAACGGGCCTGTTTTGCCCATTCCTCGCGCGTTATCGGGGCTGCTTTAAACTTTTTGCGCCAGACTTCGCTGGCGCGTTCAACTTCACTGCCTTGCAAACCGGCAACGGCTTCTGCGATCAAGATATCGTCTACCCCTTTTTCGCGTAGCTCATGCGCCACCCGTGTTGCACCAAACTTAGCCTGACGCGCATGGACCATTTGCTCTGCGTAGCGTGCGTCACTTAACCAGCCACGCATCTTAAAGTCTGCGATCAAGGCTGGAATATCATCCGCCTCGTCTGCATAACTTTTCAGCTTTTGCGCCAGCTCGGCCGAAGAATATTCACGCTTACTTAGATACTCCAACGCACGTTGGCGCAACGATTTTTCGAGCGGCTGGCGCAAATGGATTAATCGTCCTCACCTCTGGCAGCGGCCATGCCATCTGCCAGCACATTAGAGTTTTCACGAATCTTGGCCTCAATTTCTGCCGCAATCGCTGGATTCTCACGCAAGAACTCTTTAGCGTTTTCTTTGCCCTGGCCGATCTTCTCACCGTTGTAGCTGTACCACGCACCTGATTTTTCAACCAGTTTCAGGTTGGTACCCAACTCAATCACTTCGCCCAAACGGGAAATACCCTCGCCATACATAATGTCAAACTCAGCCTGTTTGAACGGCGGTGCCACTTTATTTTTGATGACTTTGACCTTGGTTTCAGAACCAATCACTTCATCACCCTTTTTGATCGCGCCGGTACGGCGGATATCCAGACGGACAGATGAGTAAAACTTCAGCGCGTTACCGCCAGTGGTGGTTTCCGGGTTGCCGAACATGACGCCGATTTTCATACGGATCTGGTTAATAAAAATCACCAGCGTATTGGTACGTTTGATGTTACCGGTCAGTTTGCGCAAAGCTTGTGACATCAGGCGTGCCTGCAAGCCCATGTGGCTGTCACCCATTTCACCTTCAATTTCGGCACGCGGCGTCAAAGCGGCTACAGAGTCAACGACCACGATATCAACAGAACCGGAACGTACCAGCATATCGGCAATTTCCAGCGCCTGTTCACCTGTATCTGGTTGTGAAATCAGCAAATCCGGCACATTCACACCCAACTTGGCCGCGTATTGCGGATCCAGTGCATGCTCAGCATCGATAAAAGCAGCCGTTCCGCCCAGCTTTTGCATCTCGGCAATGGCGGACAAGGTCAATGTGGTTTTACCGGAAGATTCCGGGCCGTAGATTTCAACAATCCGCCCGCGTGGCAACCCGCCTACGCCCAGTGCAATATCCAAACCTAATGAGCCAGTGGAAACCACTTGCAGGTCTTCGCCGATATCAGCATCCCCCATGCGCATGATGGAGCCTTTGCCGAACTGTTTTTCAATTTGAGAGAGTGCGGCGGCGAGTGCTTTGCTTTTGTTGTCATCCATGCTGATTGCCTTCTTTTAGCGATAAAAATGCGCTGTTTACACAAACGCTATATAATCCAAACAATAACTTCTAATTATTTCATAAATCGACCATCAGTGAAATGGCGAAGCCATGAATTAGCACCA
Source organism: Methylophilus sp. (assembly GCA_035565395.1). Classification (GTDB taxonomy): domain Bacteria; phylum Pseudomonadota; class Gammaproteobacteria; order Burkholderiales; family Methylophilaceae; genus Methylophilus. The sequence continues at coordinate 5,904 of DATMSK010000064.1, forward strand.
GTGATTTCGGCTTGAAAATTCAGCCTGAAACTTGTCAACCATGAGGCAAGTCACACGTTAAGTGAATCTGGGAGCATTAATTTGTTTTCCGCGTGAGGAGAATTTATGAAAATCGCAAAATACTTATTAGGGTTAGCACTAGGCAGCATGGCTGCTTTCAATGCGCAAGCCGGAGATCACTGGTCTGTGGGTGTCGCTATCGGCAATCCATATCCTCCTGCTTACTACGCACCACCACCCGTTTATTATGCACCACCACCAGTGGTGATCTACCGTCACCCACAGAGCGCTTATTATGGGGTTCCTGCGGTCGCCTATCCACAACCTGCGCCAGGCTTTATCCAGTTTTCTTATGGTAACGGTGGCTATGGTGGTTACAACTATGGTCCAAGGAATTTCAACGGTGGCGGCTGGGGCCGTGGTCACGGTCACCATCATCACCACTAATTTTTAAAGTTTAGAAGTGGCTAACTGTAGCAAGCCTGCCAGAAGATAGCTGGCAGCTTGCTCCCGCACCTGTGTGCGGTCACCGTCGAAATGACAGGTTTCTATCCGCATTAAATCAACTTGACCTACTTGACCGCGCACAGCCCAGGCAAAACACACAGTGCCTACCGGCTTTTGCGGGGTGCCTCCCCCAGGACCGGCAACGCCTGTCACTGCGCCACTGAGCGTTGCTGTGCTATGTGTTAATGCCCCTTGTGCCATCGCCTCGGCGACAGGCTCACTGACCGCACCATATTCCACAATCAGCGCTTCCGGCACCGCCAGCATATCGGTTTTCGCCGCATTGCTATAGGTCACAAACCCACGGTCGAACCACGCCGAGCTACCCGCAATAGCGGTGACAGATTGTGCAATCATGCCGCCCGTACAAGATTCAGCGAGCGACAATTGCCAGCCCTTTTCCCGCAAGGCCTGCCCTAATGCAGCACTCAATTCCAGCAAAGCGTTCGTCATACCACTCTCTGCACAAGATGTAATACAAACACAGCCAAAGCGGCAGCCAGCGCATCATCCAGCATGACACCAAAACCACCTTTGACGTGGCGATCCGCCCAGCTAATCGGGAAAGGCTTCCAGATATCAAACAGGCGGAAACTGGCAAAAGCCGCCAGGCCCCAAATAAAGGTCTGAGGCACCGTCATTAACACTGCCGCCATGGCCACCACTTCATCCCAAACGATCGCACCATGATCACTGACCCCCAGCGCACGGCCAGTAAACTCGCAGCACCAGATCCCAAACAGGAAAAGCACGGCCAGGATTAACCACTGCTGACTTAAAGGCAAGCCGGTTAATAGCCAGTAAAGCGGAAAACCTAATAAGGTTCCGACAGTCCCTGGTGCTTTAGGTGACAAACCAGTGCCTAGACCAAAACTCAGGCAATGCAAAGGATGCGAGAACAACAAGCGCCAGCCTGGTTGCATTGTTTGCCGACCTTGATTAACCAAAATGCTCGTATCCTTTCTGTGACAGCACCATAGGCACTTGTCCATCCAACACCTGCAATTCAGTACCCTCGGTGATTTGTCCGATCCGGCTTAACGACAAGCCGAGTTGATCGGACAGCCCATGCAAGTAATCCCTTTGCAAAACGGGTGCGGTAAAACACAATTCATAATCATCGCCGCCCGCTAAAACGACTTGCTGCAATAGGGACTCGCTTATCTCTGATCGCTGTAATTCCGGTTTGGGTATCGCCTGCCAATCCAAGATGGCTCCTGTGCCAGAAGCCCGCAAAATATGCCCTAAATCCGCTAGCAAGCCATCAGAAATATCTAATGCCGCCGTCGCAATTCCACGTAATGCCAATCCTAAGCCGATGCGGGGTTGTGGATGGTGCATGGCTTCCGCCAGCATGGAAAGCTCCTCCGCATACAAATGCAGATTACCCAAGCGATGTTGTAGCCATAATGCAGCACAACCTAACTCGCCGCTGACCCAGATATCATCACCGGTTTGCGCGCCATTGCGCTGCAAAGCCTGCCCCTGTGGCACCTCACCAAAAATGTTAATGGCAATATTCAAAGGCCCCCGCGTAGTATCGCCGCCGATCAACGAAACACCATAAGCATCCGCACAAGCAAACAGGCCAGCACTAAACCCCTGCAACCACGTGTGATTAATATCGGGCAAAGCAATCGATAAAGTCGCCCACTTGGGCTCTGCCCCCATTGCTGCCATATCACTGACATTGACCGCCATGGCTTTCCAGCCGATAGCGAACGGATCAATGTCAGCAAAGAAATGGGTTCCGGCTACTGACATATCCGCCGACACAGCCAGTTGGTAACCAGCACGCACGCGGATGAGTGCTGCATCATCGCCGATGCCTACATCTGCCTGCGCTGGCCGCGTGAAATACTTTGCGATAATGTCAAATTCAGCCACGTCGCCCATTCCACCATCGCTGCCACGCAATCACCACACCCCAGGCCAATAAAATACCCACCACATCAGCCACCCAGTCAAATACGCTCGGCTGGCGAGTCGTCGTTAACACACCTTGCAGGACTTCCATCAAGGCACCAAAAACGGTTAGACCCAGCATGACACTTTTAAAATAGCGCTGAAAAGCCAGCAATCCCCAAAAAGCCACGCCGCCAAAGGCAACGATATGTTGCACCTTGTCTTTATAAAGTGACCCATCGTTAGTGGGAGCCATTTCCATCAGGAGTAAATATGTCAGTACAGCCAGGCAAAGGATAAAAATCAGCTTGTAAGTGGTTTTGTAAAACATGTCATTCCTAATTCGATGCGCGGGTAGCAGGTGGGCGTATTGCAGATTTTGGACGAAACGACTTCACCACAGTCTCGTCCGTTTCCAGGTAAGGCATGGGCCGATCAGGCGTCGCTAGCAGATCAAGACAATAAGGAACGGCAGCAAATATTCCCGGGGCTACTGACTTGCCCTCCTCATCTCTCAAACCTTCCAGTGTTTCCTGAATAGACTTGGGTTGCCCCGGCAAATTGATGATCAGGCACTGCTTACGAATTACGGCGACCTGGCGCGACAAAATGGCGGTAGGGACAAAACGCAGGCTAATTTGCCGCATTTGCTCCCCAAAGCCTGGCATTTCACGGTCAGCAACAGCCAATGTCGCTTCAGGCGTCACATCCCTGAGTGCGGGACCGGTGCCGCCTGTGGTCAAGATCAGGTGACAGGCCTCTTCATCAACCAATTGTTCCAGCGTCCTGGAAATAGTACCTTGATCATCGGCAATCAAACGGGTTGCCAAGGTATACGGTGAAATCAGTGCTTGTGCTAGCCAGGCAGTCAGGGCAGGAATACCCTTATCTTCATAAATGCCTTGTGAGGCGCGGTCGCTGATCGAAATTAAGCCGATGCGCGTGATTTGTTCTTGCATAACCTAGAGGATGGGGTCTGTGTTAATGTATGAGGACATCATAACATTACAACCTGTTATTCGATCATGGAGAACCCTATGAATATACCGTACAACCATGGGCAGCTGGCCACATCAGCAAGCGTGCGGAGAAATCCATTACCGGCACCATCCTTGCTATGGCTAACGATTTTACTCGTGGCAGCGACCCTGCTGGCCAGCCCTGCAACACGAGCAGAAGACAATCCTTACGCCAGCAATTATCAGGCACAGAACCAGGGCAATCTACACTCCATGCAGGCAAATCCCGAGCCTCAACTATTCAGCGGCACCCGGAGAGACGAAGACAATATCAAAATGCTGGAAAACGGCTATGACCTCATGGGGTTCAGCAGCTTTGAAGCTGAAGATGTTCCAACTGAGCAGGTCATTAGCCATGGACGCACTATTCGGGCTGATAGCATCCTGGTCTATGTCAAAAAAGCTGGCAATACGACACCAGCCTCTAAAATTGAAATGATCAAGGAAGCAAGCAGGAAAGGTATAGCCCTAACAGAAAAAGACATGGCGGTCGATCCGACAAAATATCGCTATTACGCTACTTATTGGGCGAAGTTACCGCCGCCCGTGTTAGGGGTACACGTGATCAAACTGGTGCCTCGCTCCAGCAATGAAAAAGAAGGCCCCTCTGTGAGCAGCGATGGTGTACGCGTGATCGCCGTCATTCACGGTTCAGCCGCTGAAAAAGCAGGCTTATTACGTGGTGACCAGCTACTCAGCATTAATCAGGAAAAAGTGCAGGATGCCGCCGAACTTTCTACTCTGGTACGCAAATATCGTGGAAAACGCGTTCAGTTACAATTAGAACGGCAAGATGAACCAATACAGCTAGAGGCGCAGTTATAAAACATCATGGCATGCATGCTATTCTTGCTCTAACCAGTATCAAAGAAAGTGTTTCACATGTTTCAACCCATTTTTGATCACCAGACCGCTCGTGAAGCGGCTGGAGATATCAATGATATTGAATTTATACGCGCCCTGTTTGATAACATCCGGCCTAAAGAATCCACCGATATTGAAAGCGCAAGCAATGCCTTACAAGCATTATGCTTCTTACTGCAGCAGCAACCTCAGTTTGCCATGCTGCTGCGTAACAGCCTGTTACGACTGCTCAATGAAAAAACGGTGATCTCGCTTTACTC
>DATMSK010000065.1:0-6834 GCA_035565395.1 Methylophilus sp.
TTTGCGTGTGATGAACACATAGGCTGACCGGTAATAAGGCTTGGTCGCTAGGACGCGTGGATCATTAGGATCAGTGCCAATCAACACGTCACATTTACCTGCTTCCATGTCTTTTTGCAGGGTGAGCGGATTGGTCCACCAAAAATAGTTGATTGGCATATTCAACGCCTTGCCAATCACGCGTGCAATCTTGTTTTCGAAGCCTTCTTGCTTGTCATTTGAAAAAGGCAACTCGGCTTTACCAGCACAGACATTGAGTGCATTAGCAGCCAAGGCAGGGAATGTCAGCAGGCTGAATGCCAACGTGAGGCAGGCACTTACCCAGCCAGCACGGACTCTTTTTACATCAGGAAACATATTTGCTCTCTTCACTCTAGGGGCTGAGAACAGGGTGGCCGCCCGTCTTGCGATTGATGGCCACCCTGCACACTACATCAACAGGTTCAGTACCTTAATTACAGGCTGAACACCATCAGGCCACCGCCCATTTGTGTGTGGTTTTGCAGTTCTTTGAACGCACCAACCGCACCCAAACCAGCACTTGGGTCTGTCAGGTCAAAGACCAAACCAACACCAGGCCAGCCGCCAACACCGTACATGCTGCCGACGTATTGTTTACCCTTGAAGGAGTAAGTCATAGGAGATCCGATACCACCAGATGGCATCTTGAAGTTCCACAGCTCTTTACCGTCTTTGTTATCCAAGGCTTTCAGGTAACCGTCCAGTGTTGCGTACCAGACCAGGCCGCCTTTGGTGTACAAAGTACCGCCCCAAGCTGCGAATTTCTCCCACTTGGTCCATTTAGCCTTACCAGTGGTCAGGTCAAATGCACGGATTTGGCCCATTTCTTTCTTGGTTGGGCCGTTAGGGCCAGGGTACATCGCCAGGGTTGCACCGACGAAGAACTGACCTGCACGGTATGGCAGCATGAACGGTTCCCAGTCCATACAAATGTGGTTCAGGCCTGCGTACAAAGTACGGCTTTCTGGGTCGTAAGAGTCAACACCCTGGTTGTGGAAGCCCATCGCTGATGGACAAATGTTGGTGCCTTTATGGTCCATACGGGTTGCAAACTCTGGATCACGTACTGGTGTACCTGATTTCAAGTCAACCTTTTTGAACACATTCACGGCTGGATCCACTTTTTCAGCAACGATCAGGTTGCCGTTTTCGCGGTTCAGTGTGTACAAGATACCGTTACGGTCAATGTGGCTCAACAATGGTGTCATTTTGCCGTTGACTGGCTGATCAGTCAGCACCATCTGGTTCACGCCAGCGAAGTCCCACTCGTCATGAGGTGTCTTTTGGTAGCCCCATTTCGCCATGCCTGTATCCAGGTCACGACCCCAGATCGTCATCGTCCATTTGTTGTCGCCAGGACGCATGGTTTCATTCCATGGCGCCGGGTTACCTGAACCGTAGTAGAACAGGTTCAATTTAGGATCGTATGCATACCAACCCCAGTTTGTACCGCCACCGATTTTCCAGGCATCGCCTTCCCAGGTTTTCAGGCCCAGGCCGAACTGGCCGTAGTGTGGATTGTCTTTGTTGAAGTCTTTAGCCAGACGGATAGACTCGTCAGAACCTGTGGCGAAAGCACGCCATTTCAGTTCACCGGTTTTCAGGTCGTAGGCGTTTACTGCACCGCGCACACCCAGCTCAGCACCTGAGCAACCCATCAACACCGTGTCTTTAGCCACGAATGGTGCTTGTGTCAGTGTTTGACCCACTTTAGGATCACATACTTCCACTTCCCAATTGATCTTGCCGGTTTTAGCATCCAACGCCAACAAGTGACCGTTAGCTTGTTTTTTCACGATTTGACCCGCACCGTATGCCAGACCACGGTCAACCACGTCACAGCACATCACCGCTTTGGTGGAAGCATCTTGCTTGGGTTTGTGTTGCCAAACAATTTTGCCTGGATCGTTCAGGTTCAAGGCGTATGTATTGTTTGGGAAAGCAGAGTGGATGTACATCATGTCACCGATCACCAATGGCGCACCTTCGTGACCATTCAGTACACCGGTGGAAAATGACCACGCAGCCTTCACGTTTTTAACGTTAGATTTGTTGATTTGCGCCAATGGGCTGTTGTGCTGGCTGTAATAGCCACCAGTCGCGATTGGCCAGGCGCCAGGTGTATTCACCGCCTTGTCTAGGTCTGCATCTGCCATGGCCAGGCCGGAAATGCCTGCGAACAAGCCTCCAACCAAAGCGCCGACGACGGCACGGGATGATTTCAGTTTCATACTTTCTCCTAATCTCTTAAGAATGCGTTTTTTAAGTGTTGTTGCAGACACCCCCCCGAATGCCGCACTTCACGAACCGAATTGTTAATAATTTGTAACAAAGACAATAGATGAATGATTCCCTATGATGAATTCAAGAATTCATTCACATGGACTGGCCAATAAAGGGAATTTTTCACGGGGCATCCAGAGAGGATGTGGTCTATAGTGGCGCAGGTTTATGCAGTGCAGGAGTGCGCTCCTGCTGCAGGCAATTTCAAAGCGTTTGGTCATTCAGTCATGCATTCTTATCAACAGTCTATGCCAGTCATTACTGCTATTCACAAATTAGGCAGGCTTAGCCGCCCCAGCCGGGACACGCTGATCGTTATCACGGGCGTGGTATTGACCTTTGCCTTGTCCTCGGCATTTGATCTGGCCGAACATGTGAATGCCTGGTTACTCACCTATGAATATGCACAACTGGATGAGGTCCCGTTGACCCTGTTTGTTTTTGTGCTTTTGAGCGTGTGGTTCAGCCAACGCCGATGGCGGGAGATACACGCGGAGATTAAGCGCCGCCAACTCACAGAGGCACAATTGAGCAGCAGCCAGCAGCTCTATAAAACCTTGTTTGATGGTGACCTGACGGGCAATGTCGTGCTGGATGTGGACGGCAATATCGGCATGCATAACCGCGCCTTTGATCGCATTTGCCGCCCACTCAGCCAAGCGTCCAATGCACGCGACCTGTTCTCGTTTGACTGGTCAACCTTCGTTTTGCAGTTAGTCCATCACCATGAAATCAATTTCAGTAAATTGCAGGTCCATCGCCCGGACGGGCTACCCTGTTACGTGGGGGCGCGCTTTGTGCATGTGCTGGCCGCTGACCAGCAACCGGCACAAATCCACGGCTACCTGGTAGATATGACAGAACAATGCCTGGTCGAACTGGACCTGGAACGCACGTTGAAGGAAAACCGCGTGCTGGCACGCCATGCAATGCAGATGCAAGAACAGGAACGCAAATATATTGCCAGCGAGATTCATGATGAAACCGGCCAATATTTAACCGCCATCCGCATGGATGCCCTGACATTGCAAAAAAGCGATCCGGATCAAACACATGTGATTGCCGTCAGGATCGCCTCCAATACCCAGCATGTACAACAATCTATCCGCGCCCTGATCAAACATTTGCGCCCACCAGCACTGGACTCTCTGGGGCTGCTCGGTGCAGTAGAGCGCCTGGTAAACGACTGGAAGAAATTGAATCCGCAGGTTGAATGTCATCTTGAGCTAGATACCGGCGAACAGGCATTGAATGAAGATATTAATATTGTGGCCTTTCGCGTGGTGCAAGAAGCCCTGACCAATATTTCACGTCATGCCCATGCCAGTGAAGTGTGGATAGACATCCAGGTGCTCAAACGCCAGGACAAGTCCATGCTACAAATTGAGATCCGTGACAACGGTAAAGGCATGGATACCTCGCAATCCACGGAGGGCGTGGGCCTGGTCGGCATGCGCGAGCGTATCGAATCACTGCAAGGCAGTTTTAAACTTATGAGCGGACTACAAGCTGGTACTTTGATTACCGGGTTAATTCCATTACCTGGGCAACGCCAACCCTTACCGCTTTCAGCTTCAACCTCAACCGCAGGAGTCAATGACTATGCAACACCGTAAATGGCTGGCTTTAGCCGCCTTCATTTTCCCATTGTCCCTTTCCGCCAAAGACTTGCAGACAGAAGAACGTCCGTTCCTCGATGCCTATAGCGGTAAATCACGTCAATATGTGGAAGAAAACTTGGGCAAGCCGGTGAAAAAAGAAGTCGCCGTCAAACCACACAATGCTGACCAGATTCTGCAGGAAAAAGGTCAAGCAACTGCAGGCGAAGGTGACAGTGTTGAAATGTGGTATTACCGCGGCAAAATTCAATACGCACCGAATAAGTTTTTCAACACCGCTGAACTCACATTTGCCAATGACAAATGTGTGAATATCACCTTTGCCAACAAGAAATAGAGTAGACCGTTCATGGCAAAAGTAATGATTGCAGATGATCATGCCATGCTCAGGCAAGGATTGCGCACCATGCTTGAGCAGGCACACCATGAAGTGACCACAGACGCACTGAGTGGCGAAGAAGCCTGTTTACTGGTGGAGAAAAATCATCCAGAACTGCTGATCCTCGATCTGGATATGCCGGGCATTGGTGGGCTGGAAACCCTGAAACGCATCCTGCACCGCAAACCGCAAATGCGTGTATTGATATTTAGCATGCACGATGACTGCATTTATGCCACCCGTGCCATCCAGGCGGGTGCACGCGGCTATGTCACCAAAACCGAGCCGCCTGAGGTGGTGCTGGAGGCGGTACAAAAAATACTCAAGGGTGGGCGTTACATCAATAATGAACTGGCGCAAAGCCTGTCCATGTACCATTTGGAAAGCCAGGAAAACCCGATCCAGAAACTCTCTCCACGAGAGTTTGAGGTGTTCCGGCGGATCGCGCAGGGAGAGGCGCTGGCAGCGATTGCGAAAGGCATGCATATTGGCTACAAAACCGTGGCCAATATCCAGACCAGCGTGCGCCAAAAACTGGGCGTGGAAACGACTGGCCAGCTGGTCCATATTGCTGTCCGCTTTGGCATCATCAAAGGACTCTGACGGCGAGCGTTGCCATGATCACCATCATCGCCCGCAAAGAGTTACGCAGCCTATTTGCCACCCCCATGGGCTGGCTGGTGCTCGCCATTTTCCAGGCGATTGTTGGCACCTACTATAGCCTGAGTTTCAACCAGTACTTTGAAATCATGCACAGTGCCCAATGGCAGGTGCAGCGCGTAGGCATCACCCAGTTCATGGCGGAAGGCGTCTTTGGGGTGGCAGCCGTACTGATGCTGTTTGTGGTGCCCTTAGTCACCATGAAACTGATCAGCGAAGAGCGCAAGAATCAGACCATCGCCTTACTCATGAGCGCCCCCCTCAGCATGAGCGAGCTGATCCTGGGCAAACTGCTGGGGATTGTCAGCTACCTAAGCCTGCTTATTGTCACCATGGTCGTCATGATTGCCATGCTATTACCCTGGGCCGAAATTGACCTGCCATATTTGCTGACGCACGCCTTTGGCTTATGGTTGCTCATGGTCGCCAGCAGTGCGCTTGGGCTTTATGTCTCCTGCCTGACGGCCAACCCGATCCTGGCCGCTTTTTGCAGCCTCACCACCCTCACGCTATGGCTCATGCTGGACAAGTTTTTCAGCGACAGTTCGCATGCCTGGTTTCATGACTTCTCCCTGATGCAACATTACCGGCAGTTTGCCCTTGGCGTACTCAACAGCTATGACATCCTGTTTTTTGTACTGTTTGCACTGTTTTTTGTACTGCTGGCCATTCGCCGTTTACATGCAGACCGACTCTATGGCTAATTCCGGACGTTCTCAAACCACTCAACGCTGGCTGGCAGTCTTAACGACATGGTGGCAACATCGCCTGGCGGTCCCGGCCTTGCTAGTGCTCACCATTGCCCTCGGTGTGCTTGCCTGGCAGTTCAACCTCGTGGCGGATACCACGCATAACCACCGCAACACCTTGTCTGCTGCCAGCAAACAGGTATTGCAACAATTGCCAGGTCGTATAGAAGTGACGGCATTTTGCAGCAACAGCCCTTACAAGGGCCGCTATTTCAGGAAGTCGATCACCGCATTGGTACAGCGCTACCAGCATTTACATGTCGGGCTGGATTTACAGTTTATAGACCCTGCCTATGCCCCCACGCTGGCACGCGAGCAGAATATCAAGAAAGAGGGCGAAATGATTATCCGCTATCGCGGACAAGAAAAGCGCATGTACCTGCCTTACACAGAAGAGGCATTCACAAACGTACTGCTACAGCTGCAACATGGTGAGCGGGCGCCCATCCTATTTGCCAGCGGGCATGGCGAACCTGCCTTGGACAATACAACGGCACACGGAGCCAGCCATCTTGCCTTCGCACTGCGTGAGGCAGGCCTACAGGTCATGCAAAGTGATACGCTTGAATTTAGCCAGAGAAGCAAACGGCCAACGTTGATACTTGCAGGAGCGACCCAACCCTACACCGTCATGGAAGCGAAAGCCATCCAGGCCCATATTGACCAGGGTGGCAACCTGGTGTGGCTGACAGATTCAGCATCTACACAGGGCCTGCAAACAATCGCTGACAGCCTGGGGCTGGACATTAGCCAGGGGCTGGTGATTGACCCGCCTAATCGGCAATTTGATATTCCATTACATGCGCTCAGTACCCAGCGCTACTCCAACCAGGGACCGACACAGGACTTTGCCCTGCGTACTTTTTTTGACAGTGCGCACGCCATCCGCCGCCCGCGGCAATACAGTGACACTTGGCATGTGTTTCCGCTGGTCGCTGCCGCTGAACATGGTTGGGTCAGTCATGCTTACCGCAGCGAACATCCAGGGACAATACCGGCATTCAATCCCGAAGCAGATATTCAAGGCCCCGCCACCATTGCGTTAGCCTTGGAGAAAGCACGCCCTTCCGGCGAATTACAAAGAATTTTGGTAATTGGGAGTCGCCAGTTTTTTAAAAATGAC
>DATMSK010000066.1:0-3148 GCA_035565395.1 Methylophilus sp.
GGGTGAGGTGTTTGACGCAACTTGGTGACTTCTTCCATTTTCAATGCAATGTAAGAATCAATCCAGTCATCAGTGAAAACACCACCGCGTGTCAGGAACTCGCGGTCTTTGTCCAGATACTCAAGCGCTTGTTCTAATGAAGAACATACGGTTGGGATCAATGCATCTTCTTCTGGCGGCAGATGGTACAAGTCTTTAGTCGCTGGTTCACCTGGATGAATCTTGTTCTGTACGCCATCCAAGCCCGCCATTAACAAGGCAGAGAATGCCAGATATGGGTTGGCAATCGGATCTGGGAAACGCGCTTCAACGCGGCGTGCTTTGTCTGAATGTACAAACGGAATACGAATCGCAGCAGAACGGTTCTTAGCAGAGTAAGCCAGTTTTACTGGTGCTTCGTAGTGAGGTACCAAACGCTTGTAAGAGTTAGTGCCTGGGTTGGTAATCGCGTTCAAGGCACGTGCGTGCTTGATGATACCGCCGATGTAGTACAGCGCAAAGTCGCTCAGGCCAGCATAGCCGTTACCTGCAAACAGGTTTTTGCCATCTTTCCATACAGATTGGTGTACGTGCATACCGGAACCATTGTCACCAAACATTGGTTTAGGCATAAATGTGGCAGTTTTACCGTAAGCGTGTGCGGTGTTGGTTACCACGTATTTCAGGATTTGCGTCCAGTCAGCACGCTGAGTCAGTGTTGCAAATTTAGTACCGATTTCACATTGGCCGGCAGTGGCTACTTCATGGTGATGCACTTCAACAGGTACACCCAACTCTTCCAGAGTCATGACCATGGCTGAACGGATATCATGCAGTGAATCGACTGGTGGCACTGGGAAGTAACCGCCTTTTACCGCTGGACGGTGGCCAGTGTTGCCGCCTTCAAATTTTTCGCCAGATGACCAGGCAGCTTCTTCAGAGTTGATCTTAACAAAGCTACCACCCATGGTGGCATCCCATTGTACGCTGTCAAAAATGAAGAACTCTGGTTCTGGGCCAAAGTAAGCTGTGTCACCCAGGCCGCTGGATTTCAAATAAGCTTCTGCACGTTTAGCCAAGCTACGTGGGTCGCGGTCGTAACCTTTACCATCTGTAGGGTCAACCACATCACAGGTTAAAACCAATGTTGGCTCGTCAAAAAACGGGTCAATGTATGCGGTGCTTGCATCAGGCATCAGTTGCATGTCAGAGGCTTGAATGCCTTTCCAACCAGCGATGGAAGAGCCATCGAAGGCGTGACCTTCGGTAAATTTATCTTCGTCGAAGGCAGACACTGGCACGGTCACGTGCTGTTCTTTACCTCTGGTGTCGGTAAAACGGAAATCAACAAATTTGATGTCGTTTTCTGCAACCAATTTCATTACGTTTGCAACGGACATTACATTCTCCTCAGTGATCAAGGTCTAAAATGATTAAGTTTGCGCACGAAAAAACGGGGCATGTTGCGGATGTCCCGAAACGTGAGCAATGGTAAACGATGGATAATTGGGGATCTTGATTGGTGCGCGATCCCACTTAATCTTAGTATGTAATATTAGCAGGAAGCATGCCACCCAAAAATACGCATTTTGCATTGTAGCGGGGTATCTTGCATAAATTTGTAAAATCCGTGCGCACCGTTAATGTGCAATGCAACAAATTGAGCACCAAAGTGGTGCAACAAGATTTTGTATGGCTTTCACAGGTATACTCGCCATTTTAGTATGAGTCGTTCGGAACGAAGGTGTAATTTGGAAAGTATAGAAAAAATCTTGAGTCAGGCGCACACGCGTGCCGAGCAAACTGGTTTGCCGTATGCCGGAGCAGTGACGCCGGCAGAAGCGTACGCCTTGATTAGCCAGGACGCTGATGCCGTGTTAGTGGATGTGCGTTCCCGTGCCGAGCTAGAGTTAGTGGGGAGAGTGCCGGTGGCCACGCATGTCGAGTGGGCACTTTATCCTGGGATGGTGGCAAATACCGAGTTTGCTGCACAATTGTTGGCACAGGTAGATAAATCACGCACCGTGGTGTTTATGTGCCGCACGGGTGGCCGCAGTCATAACGCCGCTTTGCTGGCACAGCAGTTGGGTTATAGCAAAGCATACAACATGGTGGAAGGGTTTGAGGGCGAAGCGAATGAGCTGAAGCAGCGTACTTTAATTAACGGCTGGAAGCATGCCGGATTGCCCTGGACAAACTAAACTTCACAACACATGGCTATTGAAAAATATGCAGTGATTGGTCATCCAATCGAACATAGTAAGTCGCCACTGATTCATCAGGCGTTCGCGCAGCAGTTTGGTAAAACGATTCAGTATGAAAAAGTATTAGCGCCACTGGATGGCTTTCTTGCAACGGTGAAGCGATTGCAAGTCGAAGGTTACTTGGGTGCCAATGTCACTGTGCCGTTCAAGTTTGAGGCGTTCGATGCCAGCCAGATATTGGCTGCACGTGCGCAGGCGGCTGGCGCGGTAAACACCTTAAGTTTTCGTGATCAATGTGTGACGGGTGACAACACCGATGGTTGTGGACTCGTGAACGACATTCTCAAGCACCAGAATGCCTCGCTGGCCGGCCAAAAGGTATTGTTACTGGGAGCTGGCGGCGCAGCGCAAGGCGTGATGCAACCTGTGCTGGAGCAAAAGCCGTTGCAGTTGACGGTAGCCAACCGTAGCGTGGATAAGGCACAAACCATGGTTGAGCGATTTGCCGCAGATGCAAAACGCAGCGAGACATCGCTGCTGGTGCAATCATTTTCAGAGTTATCACAGCACTATGATGTGGTGATCAATGCGACCTCTGCGGGATTAACCGAGAGTAATTTGCAGCTTCCTGCGGTGATATTTCAGTCAAACACACTCGCCTATGACATGATGTATGGCCGTGAAACACCGTTTATGCAACAAGCGCGGGCTGCAGGTGCGCAAGTGGCCGATGGCTTGGGCATGTTGGTAGAACAAGCCGCTGAGGCATTTTATCTTTGGCATGGTGTACGGCCTGACACCGCGCCAGTGATCAAGTCTTTTCGCCAGTCTTGAGTTGAGCCCATGAAACAAGCCATTAAACTGTTTTTTGGGCTGCTACTGCTGTGGGTATTTCTTTATCAAGTCTGGGTGTTATTACATATTTTGTGGTGGATAGAACATAACCCAACATCCACAGCTTTTAT
>DATMSK010000067.1:0-10782 GCA_035565395.1 Methylophilus sp.
TCGTAGTTTGTCGAAATGTTGACTTCATCCCGATTGGTTACATTGGCCGGTGCGCCTGCAATTTGGGTATTTACATCTAAGCGGTTATCTTCGGATTTTCCATAGTTAATACCGAAAGTCAGATTGTATTTCTTTCCAAGAATTTCGCCATTATTATCCCAGTGAAGATCTGTCCCATAAAAGTCTCTGGCAATCTTGCTGGTTCTGGCATTTGTGCCTGTTGCGTTGAATGGCAAAATTTGAGAATTGTTCCGAGTCCCTACATAAGGGACAAAAGACAACTTGTTTGTTTCGTTAATAGCATGCTCTAGATTGAAGCCAACTTGAGTATGGTTTCTTGATACACGGGTGTTGGCATTGTTCGCTGCCGCAACAACTCCTTTTCTGTCTGTTGCAATATCTGCTCTTGTGAGTCCGAGAGGATCTTGGGCATCTTGTTCAAACCAGTTAACCAGAGTTGTCAGTTTTGTATCTGGACTGATGTGGAATTTAAATTGGGCAGTCCCCATTTTTTTATTGCTGCTGCTGTGGTCGCGATAGCCTGCAGATTCAAAGTTGGAAACATTAAGCATGTATTCCACTTCTTCAGAGCGCCCTGCAGCTTCTAGCACATTGCGCTTGGTATCGTAACTGCCGAACATGGTCGTAGCATCGATTGTTGGTGTTGTGGGTGCATCTTTCGTAAACATCTGAATCACGCCACCTGATGAGTTGCCGTAAAGTGAAGAAAACGGACCGCGCATGACTTCAATGCTTTTGATGGATGACAGGTCAACAACGCCGGGCTGGCCTTGGCCGTCTGGCATGGTCAGCGGTATGCCGTCAACATATAGACGGATGCCACGTACCCCAAAAGAAGATCGTGATCCAAAGCCGCGACTCGAGATTTGTGGGTCTTGTGCTTGCTGATTGCGGCTTTGAGCAGTTAGGCCGGGTACCCGAATCAAGCTTTCGGATAATTGCATTTGCAATTGTCCTTGTTTGATGTCTTTTTCGGTAACCACATCAATGGCGACAGGTAAGTCAAAACTGTTTTGTGCCTGACGGGTAGCTGTTACCACAACAGGAGACAAGGTAATAGTGTTTTCATCATCTGCCATGACCAGGCTAGGGCTGCTCAATGCCGTGGAAATTGCAACAGATAAGGGGGCGAGGCGAAGGGCGCGCATCTTTATTCTCAATACTAAAATTAAACTGCGCGATTGTAAGCTGTGTGTAAGCTCCGGCGACTCAGTATTTTCATGAAAATACTGATAAAGATTGGTTTATGCGCCTTTAAGTGACCAGTGAGTTGATGTGGCTCAAAAGTTTGAAGGCAATCTTCTCTTTAGTGTCGGTTTCAAACGCATGTTCACCTTTGGCATCGATGATGGTGACGGTGTTCTGGTCGCTGCCCATTGCGGTGTTTGCGAGGTTAGCCACAATCATGGGGACGCGTTTTGCCAGTCTTTTTTGTCTGGCGTGCTCGAGGACCTGCTCGGTTTCCGCAGCAAAGCCAACGCAGTAGGGAGGATTGGGTAAGGAGGCGACGTCGGCCAGGATATCTTTGTTTTTAATGAGTTTGAGTGTAAGTGATTCTTCACTTTTTTTGATTTTTTGAATGGACGAAGACTCTGGACGGAAGTCTGCAACCGCAGCAACACCAATGAATATGTGCTGGTCGGCGATGTGTTGCATCACGGTCTGATACATCTCATTAGCACTGCCAGCATAATATGCGTGACTGACCACAGGGCGAGGCACTTGGGCATGACCGTAGACCAGGGTTACTTCGGCACCCATACGCATGGCAACCTGTGCTAGCGCATAGCCCATTTTACCGCTGCTGAGGTTGGTGATGCCTCGCACTGGGTCAAGCATTTCCATGGTGGCGCCTGCGGTAATCAGAACTTTTTTACTCGCCAGCAGTTTAGGCGTAAAAAATGCCTGCAAGTCATCCAGTAATGCTTCAGGCTCCAGCATTCTTCCTTGGCCAACTTCCCCACATGCTTGTTCGCCACTCTCTGGGCCCAGCACGGTGATCCCGTCCTGGTTTAGTTGTGCAATATTTCGCTGGGTCGCAGCGTTTTCCCACATTTGCCTGTTCATGGCTGGCGCCACCAGAAGTGGGCACTCACGTGCAAGGCATAGTGTTGAGAGTAAATCATTGGCAAAGCCATGTGCCAATTTGGCAAGAAAGTCTGCGCTGGCAGGCGCAACCAGAATGGCATCTGCCTTGCGGCTTAGCTCGATATGGGGCATGCCATTGGCAATCCGAGAGTCCCAGGCGTCCACAAAGACTGGATTGCCTGACAGTGCCTGCAAAGTGGTCGGGGTGATGAAGTGCGTAGCGGCTTCTGTCATCACTACTTGCACGCTATGTCCCTGTTTGATTAGGAGGCGCACCAGTTCTGCAGTTTTGTAAGCTGCAATGCCGCCGGTAATACCGAGCAGCAGATGTAGAGAGGAGGCGTGCGTTTTAGTCATGGGCATATTTTAACTGGAAAGCGCCCGCAGTTACCAATTGGGTAAGGTGTGGCATTTTCTTTAAACATGTTAACATTTGGTCGTTGACGGGATGAGGCGCATGATCAAGTTAGTCAGGATTTTTTTCTGGGGAGTGGTGGTGCTGACGGCACTAATGCAGCTCTGGCAGGAGTATCAGACTTTGCAATGGCGCAAACCGTTGAATGTGGCCTTATACCCGATCAATGCCGATGATGCACCGCAAGTAGACACATACATTGCTAATTTGCGCACAAAAGATTTCGACGTCATTTCACAGTTTTTTGAGCGCGAAGCCCTTAAATATCATTTGCCGTTACAGTATCCGGTGCATCTTTACCTGGGGCCGACCATTCAGGACGTCCCATCTGCACCTCCGGCAGTGAACGGTCATTTACTCGATATTATTCTCTGGAGCCTCAAGTTTCGATGGTTTAGTTGGAGACATCAACCGCCCGTTGGCGTTCCGATTGATATCAAGCTTTATTTGCTATATCACGATCCGGCCAGACATAAGCATTTGCTGCATTCGACCGCACTACATAAAGGCAGGATAGGCCGTGTCAATCTATTTGCTGACCATCGTCAGCATGCGGTGAATACCGTCATCATCGCACACGAGTTGCTACACACGTTGAGTGCGAGCGATAAGTATGACTTGAATGCGAATCTGCCGTTGTTTCCTCAAGGGTATGCAGAGCCTTATCTGCAACCTGTTTATCCGCAGCAATTGGCCGAAGTGATGGCCGGTAAAGTGCCAATCACCGCGCACCGTGCGCGTATGGCGAAAGGCTTGGAAGAAACCATTATCGGTAGACCAACTGCGCGTGAAATAGGTTGGGTCAAATAAAAATCAACGGGGGAGTCCATGGCAATTACAGATTGGCCTGAGCAGGAGCGGCCCAGGGAAAAATTATTATTTGCAGGGGCAACTGCCTTGTCTGACGCCGAGTTGTTGGCGATTTTTTTGCGCGTTGGCGTGCCCGGAAAATCGGCTGTCGATCTGGCGCGGGACTTATTGCACCATTTTAAAAGCCTAAATGGCATTTTTTCAGCCAGCTTACGCGATGTGCAAGTCGTACATGGCATGGGTGTCAGTAAATATTGCCAATTGCAAGCCGTACTTGAAATGAGTAAGCGTGCGTTAGGGGAGAGCTTGCAGCAAACAGACAGTTTTTGCTCGCCAACGCAGGTCAAGCATTATTTGCAACTGCAATTGTCCTCACTGCAGCGGGAAGTGTTTGGCATTATGTTTTTGGATGCGCAAAACCGGTTGATTACTTATGAGACCCTGTTTCAGGGCAGTTTAATGCAGACCAGCGTCTATCCGCGAGAGGTGGTCAAGCGCGCTTTGGCGTTAAACGCGGCGGCCTTGATATTGAGCCACAATCACCCTGGAGGTAGTGCAAAACCAAGTCTGGCTGATGAGCAACTGACGCAGAGTTTGAAAGATGCATTAAGCCTGGTCGACATCAAAGTGCTGGACCACATTGTGGTATCCGGGCAGGCAACGTTTTCGTTTAGTGAGATGGGATTAATCTAGGATTGCAGGCAGTGGGATGGTGGGTGCTAACGGGGTCGAACCGCTGACATTCGCCTTGTAAGGGCGACGCTCTACCAACTGAGCTAAGCACCCATGCCTTGCAACGAAGGGCGCATTATACCGAAACTCTTTTTTCCTGCAAGAGCCCGTCAATAAATATTGATGGAATTGTGAGTTGCGCTAGTTAAACGGTTAGCCGTTTGGTGATATTGATTAACTGGAGTGACATATCCACCATGCCGGTTTTACGTTTGTCTGCCATTTCCGACAGTAAAGAATACGCTTGCTCCTCGCTCAAATCGCGCTGATGCATCAGGATGTCCTTGGCCGAGTCGACCAACTTTTGGTCTTCCGGGCTCAATAGGATGCGTGGTGTTGAGCTAAGTGACGCGGTTGTGTCTGGAGATAAGGGTCTCATTGGGAATCATCAAATAAACTTCTATCATCATTTAGCAATCTGCATGCCAATAGGTGAATTTTTTTTAACATTATGATTATAAAGAGTAATTTATTTTTTTGTGGCATTGGGGAAGCGTCTGTGCATGATGCCGATTGCACCACGGTAGTGCCCTTGCACCATGGAACCAAGGCTTGATGAGTGTGATGTTTTTGCGCAGCTCCGGCCTTTTTGTTACAGTGCAAATCATTAAAAAACAGGAAAGAATTCCATCACTATGAAAGCTTTTTGGAGTCGTGCAGGCTGGGCAAGTTTGGTTTTGTTGGGTGCAGCGGCATTTTCAAATGTTGCGCTGGCGAGGGGGGAGTCTCTGAATGCGCTTTGGTTAATTACTGCGGCCGTGTGCATCTATTTAATCGCGTATCGTTTTTATGCAGCATGGATTGCCGCCAATGTGTTGGCCATTAATGCGACGCGTGCGACACCGGCTGAGCGGCTCAATAATGGCCGCGATTATGTGCCTACCAACCGCTGGGTGGTTTTTGGGCATCATTTCGCCGCGATTGCCGGCCCGGGGCCATTAGTTGGTCCCACTTTGGCGGCACAATTTGGTTATTTGCCTGGTACTTTGTGGATATTGATTGGTGCCGTACTTGGTGGCGCGGTACAAGATATGGTGACGCTTTTCTTATCCACGAGGCGCAATGGCCGTAGCCTGGGGCAGATGGCGCGTGATGAAATTGGTGCGATAGGGGGAACAGCTGCGCTGATTGGTACCTTTATCATCATGATTATTCTGATCGCTGTACTGGGGTTGGTCGTAGTCAATGCAATGAAGCATAGTCCTTGGGGCACGTCGACTGTTGCTGCCACCATTCCGATTGCGATGCTGGTCGGCGTGTATATGCGATACCTGCGGCCTGGGCGCGTGCTTGAGGCCTCGCTGCTGGGGGTGGCTTTGTTGCTTGCGTCTGTTGTTTTTGGTGGCTGGGTCGACCATCATCCGCAATTGGCCACCTTCTTTGATCATGAAGGGTTGCCACTGGCATTTAGTGTTATTGCCTATGGTTTTGCTGCAGCCGTATTGCCTGTTTGGTTGCTGTTGGCACCGCGTGATTATTTGTCTACTTTTATGAAGTTGGGCACAGTCATCATGCTGGCGATTGCCATCCTGTGGTTGCATCCCGAGATTCATATGCCTGCCATCACGCCTTTTATTGATGGGTCTGGGCCTATTTTTGGTGGCAAGTTGTTCCCGTTTGTGTTTATTACCATTGCTTGCGGTGCGATTTCTGGTTTTCATGCATTGATTGCAAGTGGAACCACGCCAAAATTGATTACCAGTGAAAATGATATCCGTGTCATTGGTTATGGCGCAATGTTGCTGGAAAGCTTTGTCGCAGTGATGGCTATGGTGGCCGCGACTGTACTGGAACCGGGTGTCTATTTTGCAATCAATAGCCCCGCAGGCGTGGTTGGTAAAGAGGCATTGGATGCAGTGAACACCATTAGCAGCTGGGGTTATCAGGTGACCGTGGAGCAAATGCAGCATCTTGCCAGCGCTATGGGGGAAAGTACCTTGTTTGCCAGAACTGGTGGTGCACCAAGCCTGGCTGTGGGGATGGCGAGTATTCTGGGGAATGTATTTGGGGAGCATATGCTGGCATTGTGGTATCACTTTGCCATCATGTTTGAGGCGATTTTTATTCTCACCACTTTAGATGCCGGAACCCGCGTCGGCCGTTTCATGCTGCAAGATATGCTGGGTAATTTGCATCCCAAGCTGGGAGAAACCTCATATACGCCGTCTGTGATTTTGACGAGTGCACTCGTTGTCGCTGGTTGGGGTTACTTTCTTTATATCGGGGTCATTGATCCGAATGGTGGGGTCAATATTTTGTGGCCACTATTTGGCATTGCCAACCAGATGCTGGCTGCAATCGCCTTGTCGGTTGCTACAGGCATCCTGATCAAATCCGGTAAAGCCTCTAAAGCCTGGATCACTGGCTTGCCTCTGCTTTGGCTGCTGACCATTACCACGACAGCTGTCTATGAAAAAGTGTTCAGTGATGATATCCGGGTAGGTTTTTTTGCAGCCGCAAACGATTTGGCGCAAAAGTTGTCTTTTGGAGTGTTGCCACCTGAAAAAGCTGCCGTGGCACCGCAATTGATTTTCAACCAGCAGCTGGATGCTTGGCTTACCATATTTTTTGTGCTGATGTTGTGGATCGTTGTGCTGGATATGCTGCGCATGAGCTGGCGCAGTTTGGCGGGAAAAGTGGTGCTGTCCAGTAGTGAAGCACCATATGTGGCAAGCCGGTTGGGTTAAGGAGAGTCAATATGCGCAAGTTGAAATTGTTTTGGCAGCGAGTCCGACAGTTGTCTGGTGACGATGCATATGAGCGCTACCTGGCCCACTACAATGAGCATCATGCACAGCCTGGCGCAGCCGCACCTTTGACGCGGGCTGATTTTTTTAAGCAATGGCAGGATCAAAAGTGGACAGGTATCAAACGCTGTTGTTAAGCGAAGGGGATATTTCGCGCATCATTGAAATGGCGTGGGAAGATCGCACACCATTTGAGGCGATTGAGCATCAGTTTGGCTTGAGGCAGGCGGATGTCATTGTACTCATGCGCAAGCAGTTAAAGCCTAGGGTATTTGCCTCTTGGCGCAAGCGCACACGCGGGCAGCAGACCAAGCATGCCTCCTTGCGGAGCCCGAATGTCAATCGGCACTGCTCATCGTTTCAGCACAAGCAAGTGCGGCCTTAGTATTTTTTATCGTCTGCGTTGAATGTAACAAGTCTGTTTCAGTCGCGCAGGCGGCTGCGGATTCAGTTAAAATAATATTTTAACGACTATCCTAGTATTTCTCATGCCTAAATACCGTTCTCACACGACGACACAAGGTCGTAACATGGCTGGTGCCCGCGCATTGTGGCGAGCCACCGGAATGAAAGATGAAGATTTTTCCAAACCAATCATTGCGGTAGCCAACTCCTTCACTCAGTTTGTGCCTGGTCACGTCCACTTGAAAGACTTGGGGCAACTGGTCGCGCGCGAAATTGAGAAGGCTGGCGGCGTGGCCAAGGAATTCAATACCATTGCCGTGGATGATGGCATCGCCATGGGGCATGGTGGCATGTTGTATAGCTTGCCAAGCCGCGACTTGATCGCGGATAGCGTGGAATATATGGTCAATGCACACTGTGCGGATGCACTGGTGTGTATTTCCAACTGTGACAAGATTACCCCCGGCATGCTGATGGCGGCTTTGCGCCTGAACATCCCAGTGGTATTTGTGTCTGGCGGCCCGATGGAAGCTGGTAAAGTGAACTGGCAAGGCCAGGTGCGTAAACTGGACCTCGTCGACGCTATGGTGGAAGCGGCAGATAGTCATGTCAGTGATGCTGAGGTGGCTGAGGTGGAGCGTTCCGCCTGCCCAACGTGTGGTTCCTGCTCCGGGATGTTTACCGCCAACTCCATGAACTGCCTGACTGAAGCGCTGGGTCTGAGCTTACCTGGTAACGGTTCGACGCTGGCAACGCACGCCGCCCGCAAACAGCTTTTCTTGCAGGCAGGGCGCCTGATTGTAGACCTCGCCAAACGCCATTATGAACAAGATGATTACACCGTGTTGCCACGCAATATTGCCACCATGCGCGCATTCGAGAATGCCATGAGCCTAGATGTGGCCATGGGCGGATCAACCAACACCGTATTGCACTTGCTGGCTGCCGCGCATGAAGCCGGGGTTGATTTCACCATGAAGGATATTGATCGCATTTCGCGTCAGGTGCCTTGTGTGTCTAAAGTGGCTCCTGCCACCAGCAAGTATCACATGGAAGATGTGCACCGTGCTGGCGGTGTCATGGGTATCTTGGCGGAACTCAATCGCGCCGGTGTCATCCATACTGATGTGCCAACCGTTCATAGTACAAGTATGGGCGAGGCGTTAGCAAAGTGGGATATTGTCACGACGCAGGACGAAGAGGTGAAGAAATTCTACCGTGCTGCGCCAGGTGGTATTGCTACTACGATTGCATTCAGTCAGAGCATGCTTTGGCCAGAGTTGGATGATGACCGTGAGAACGGCTGTATTCGTAACAAAGAACATGCCTATTCACAAGATGGTGGTTTGGCAGTGTTGTACGGCAATATTGCCCAGGATGGCTGTATTGTCAAAACCGCTGGCGTGGATGACAGTATTCTTAAGTTCACTGGGCGTGCACGTGTATTTGAAAGCCAGGATTCAGCGGTTGAAGCGATTTTGGCAGACAAGATTGTTGCTGGGGATGTGGTTGTAATTCGTTATGAAGGCCCGCGTGGCGGCCCAGGAATGCAGGAGATGTTGTACCCCACTTCCTATTTGAAATCCAAAGGTCTGGGCAAAGCCTGTGCCTTGTTGACCGATGGCCGTTTCTCTGGAGGCACGTCAGGATTGAGTATTGGTCACGCCTCGCCAGAAGCGGCCGAAGGCGGTGCGATTGGCTTGGTCCAGGAAGGCGATACCATTGAGATTGATATCCCTAACCGTACGATTCATTTGGCCGTGAGTGATGAGGAGATGGCTCACCGCCGCAGTCATATGGAAGCGAAAGGCCACGATGCCTGGAAACCATTAAACCGCGAGCGCTTGGTCTCACCTGCACTACGTGCTTATGCGGCCATGAGTACCAGTGCGGCTAAAGGGGCGGTACGTGATGTCGCCCAAATTGAAAGGAGAAGATAATGAATAACGAATGCGGCATCCTCTCCAAGAGTATGGAAATGACCAAGCGCATGAAGTTGCATGCGCATGTGAACCAGTGGCAGGATGAAAATGGCTTGCAGTACCTGGAGATTGATAATCCGCTTGCGACAGGCAAAATTGCCTTGCAAGGGGCGCATGTCATGCATTGGCAGCCAAAATTCCTGGCGCATCCCGTACTTTGGTTATCGAGTAATGCACGTTATGTGAAAGGGCGCTCCATCCGTGGCGGTACGCCTATCTGCTGGCCATGGTTTGGAGCGCACCCGACTGACAGCACACTGTGTCCGCACGGCTTTGCGCGTGTCATCCCGTGGCGCGTAATGGATATTGACGCGACGCCTACCGGTGCCACGCGCATCATTTTGGAAATGCAGCAAACGCCAGAAGCACAACGTCAGCTGTCTTATCCATATGAATTGACTCTAACCATTACCATTGGTCGCCGTTTACGAATTGATTTGGCGACCACCAACTTGGCAGAGCATCCATTTGTGATTGGTGAAGCGTTCCATACCTACTTTAATGTCAGCGACATCTCTAATATTCAAATCACTGGCATGCAGGATCTGGTGTATCTGGATAAGCTACTCAAGTATGAACGTAACGTGGAGCATAACGCGCTGAGCTTCGATGGGCAGGAGTACGATCGCGTCTACGTTGATCATAGTTCCGACTGTGCCATACATGACAGCGGTTATAACCGGATTATTCATGTTGCCAAGTCCGGCAGTGATACGACAGTCGTCTGGAACCCAGGCGCAGAAAAGGCCGGCGCCATGGGCGACATGGGTGTGGATGATGAGTGGCGTAAAACGATTTGCGTAGAGACCACGAATGCGCTGGATAACATGGTGGTGATTAATCCTGGCCGCAAACATACCCTCAGCGCAGAGTATTCTATTGAGACGCTGTAACATTGCTGTGACACGTGTCAACCGTTAAGTTGCACGTGCGTTTTTAGCATGTTGGCAAAACGCCAAACCGGTTGAAATTATGTGAACTGCCGTGATTTTTAGCGGTTTTTCTATTGTAGATTTTGCTTGGTCAGGTAATATGCCACATGCATGAGAATTGCATTTTGGGGTTCTATTCATTTAGAGGATATTCAAGGAGATCGCATGAAAGTTTTATTTTCCGCAATCGCAGCAGCAACATTGTTGATGGCTGGTACAGCGCACGCTGTAGATGCCGCTGCAGCTAAAGCACTGGCTCAAAAGAGCGGTTGTTTGGCATGTCACAGTGTGGATGCAAAAGTATTGGGCCCAGCATACAAAGATGTTGCAGCTAAATACAAAGGCGATAAAGGCGCTGAAGCTAAATTGATCGCTAAAGTTAAAGCTGGTGGTAGCGGTGTTTGGGGCAATATCCCAATGCCAGCAAACAGCCCACAAGTGAAAGACGAAGACATCAAGACCATCGTTGAGTGGGTATTGTCTCTGTAATTTCAGCCTTGCTGTAATAGAAAAAGCCGACTGTATAGTCGGCTTTTTTATTGGGCATGTTTTTAAATGTGTCACGACCGTAATTTACTGTGTATTAATGAGTAAATGAAATAGAACACGACACCGACGACGCCCCAGTTGAGAAAGCGATGCCAGGTTTC
>DATMSK010000068.1:0-3036 GCA_035565395.1 Methylophilus sp.
TGGGGCAACTGGCCTCTTCACACACCGTATGCAGGTTGTTGTCGCGCAGTACCTGTTTGATTTCCTGGAAGCGTGCCGAATCCGGCACTTTCATGCGTATCCATTCCGGTTTGCGTAGCATGGGTTGCGGCACAATTTTGATGGGAATACGTGAAGTCTTGGCCGCATCAATTTCTTTGACGCCTGCGACCTTCTTCGCTGTGCGCTCTCTCGCAGGCTGCTCGTGGGTCGAATTATCTGACATGCGCCAGTTTCTCTTTCAATCGTTGGGTTAAATCGGCAGCAATGTCGGGCATTTGCAGCGCAATATTTAAATCCCGGGTTTGTGTCATTTGCATGCCAGCATAACCGCAAGGGTCGATATCGGCAAATGGTTGTAAATCCATCTCAATATTCAAGCTCAAGCCATGATAACAGCACTGGTTTTTCAGGCGTAATCCCAGCGAAGCGATTTTTTTGCCTTCCACATACACCCCAGGCGCGTCTGCGCGGGCTTCGGCTGTGATGCTATGCGCCACCAGAAACTCTATCAGGCTGTTTTCCAAGATGGAGACAAGTTGCCGTACATTCAAGTGGATGCGTGCGAGATCAATCAGGCAATAAATAATGAGTTGGCCTGGACCGTGATAGGTGATCTTGCCGCCGCGGTCCACATTGACGACGGGAATGTCGTTTTGTGGCAAACGTACGCCACGACGGTTAAGGCCCAAGGTATACACGGGAGGATGCTCGGTGATCCAGAGCTGGTCAGGCGTCTCTGGGCCGCGCTGCGCAGTGAAGGTTTGCATGTCGACTAGCGTCGCCGCATAGTCAGTCAGACCCAGCTGGCGGATTTCCAGGGCAGACATGAAAGAAAAGAGTGTTACAGCACAACCTTGACCATGGGGTGCGAGGTCAGGCTGCGATAAATATCGTCGAGTTGCGGTTTGGAGGTGACGTATACCAGGCAGGTCAGGCTCAGGTATTTACCATTGCTACTGCCACGTATTTCAATCAGGTGTGTGTCAAACTCTGGCCAGTGTGCCTGAATCGTACGCGTGATTTCCATGGCAAAGTCGTCATGTGTTTCACCCATGACCTTGATCGGGAAGTTGGTAGGAAACTCGATCAGGGTTTCTTCTACCGGAGGCATAGTCTCGAACTTGGTCATGGTTACCTACCTTTGTGAATGATGGTCTTACTGTAAATACAGGCGCACCTGGTCGATCATGCGTGAGAAGATGTTGCTGGCTTCTACCGCGTGTACAGTGACCAGAGGGACGCTATGCACAACTTTGCCACCTAGGCTGAAATCGACTGCGCCCACTGCTTGATGCGCTTTTAACGGCGCCTCTAGCGGTTTGGTAATGCGCAGGTTTGCCTTCATATTGGCATACTCACCTTGCGGCAAAGTCAAATAGACAGGTTTGGCCACCGTCAAATCCACTTCGCTTTCAGTCCCTTTCCACACTTTCTGGCGCGTAATTGCTTTGTTGGCTGGGTAAATCAGCTTGGACTCATAAAACTGGAAACCAAAATTCAGCAGTTTTTGGCTTTCGGCTGCCCGTACATTATCGGATGTGGTGCCAAGGACCACAGAAATCAAGCGGAAGTCGTTCCGTTTTGCAGATGAAATCAGGCAATACCCAGCAGATTCGGTATGCCCGGTTTTCATGCCATCGACGGTGGGGTCAAGAAACAGCAGGCGGTTACGGTTAGGCTGCGTAATTTTGTTATAGGTGTAAGACTTTTGTGAGTACAGGCGCGCGTAGTCTTGTGGGAAGTCGCGGATCAAGGCGTTGGCCAGGATAGACAAGTCACGGGCAGTGGTGGTGTGTGTTGGGTCAGGTAAGCCAGTGGCATTGATAAAGTGGCTGTTTTTCATCCCCAGTGCAATGGCTTTTTTGTTCATCAGGGTGGCAAACAGCTCTTCACTCCCGGCAATTCCTTCTGCCAGGGTAATGGCCGCATCGTTGCCGGACTGGATAATCAGGCCATGCAGCAACTCATCCACTGTGACCGTCATGGTGGTGTCGATAAACATTTTTGAGCCTTCGACCTTCCACGCTTTTTGGCTGACGGGCAAGGTTTGAAGCAAAGATAATCGTTTTTGCTTGACCGCTTCAAAGGTCAGGTAAGCCGTCATGACCTTGGTCAATGACGCCGGCTCTACAGGCATATCCGGGTTGCTGGCGGCCAGCAGGCTGCCAGTGTTGGCATCGCGTAACACAAATGCCTTGGCGGCCAAGGTCGGGGTTGGCACATTGCCCGTGATGGCTTCAGCCGCCACAGTCATTAATGGAATGGAAAGTAGAAAAGCAATACAAGAACGCCACATGGTCATCATTTAATGAGAAAAATACTTAACGAGAAAATATCAGTGCAGGTAACTGCAATTGGTCACGCATTTGACTGGCTGCCTGTGCTGCCAATGCGTGATCTGGATAAGGCCCCAGCACGACCTGGAACACTTTGCCATTATACACTTTGTTGAGCAGGGATTGGGTTTCTGGCAAGGCGCTGAAGATGCGTTGCTGCAAGCGGTCTGCATTCTCTTCCTGGCCAAACGCACCGACTTGTACGTATACCCCATTCGCATCCAGTGCTGAAGCGGGTTTTGCTGATGTAATGGTGCGAGTGACTTGCACAACTTCTTTGGCTGTGGGCTGGATGTCTGCATTCGGTGGGGCAGACGTCACGGTGCTGTCTATTGGCTGTGAAGGGTCTATCAATGTCACTTCAACCTGGGCGGAGCCGTGGCGGATAATATCCAGCTGTTTGGCCGCCGCATAGGACAGGTCAATAATGCGGTCGCGGCCAAAGGGACCACGGTCGTTGACGCGCGCCATCACTGTTTTGCCGTTACTTAGATTAGTGATGCGTACATAGCTGGGAATTGGTAAGGTCCTGTGGGCCGCCGTCAATTTGAACATATCATACGGCTCGCCGCTGGCTGTTTTTCGCCCATGAAACTTCTTGCCATACCATGAGGCATGACCGGTCTGCGTGAAGGGCGTACGGATTTCCGACATCGGGGTCACGGTTTCCCCATTCACG